>JAZRBW010000095.1:0-4834 GCA_045635305.1 Faecousia sp.
GGAGGAATGCCAGCCAGCTCGCAAACACGCTTCAGACCTGCGCCGCAGTATTCCTTAGCCTGCTCGGGATCCATCAGACCAGCCTTGGCAGCAGCCTGTGCGGAGCAGCCGGTGGTGATAACGATAATATCGTTTTCCAGCATCTTCTTCATCAGACCGATGTGGGCGGTGTCGGGACGGATCTTGGGGTTGTTACAGCCGACCATAGCCACAGCGCCACGCAGAACGCCGGAGTGGACACACTCGATCAGGGGCTTGGTGGTGCCGAACTCGTCAACCTGGGAGTTGGCAACGCCATCCAGAACCTTCTTGATGGCCTCGACGGAGTAACCGACGCGGGCCTTCTGCTTCTGGTTGGGGATGTGGACCAGTTCCTGCTTACGGTTGGGGAAGTTCTCGATAGCCATCTTCACGATCGCCTTGGCGCTGACGTCTGCGGTCTCAGCATGGAACTGAATGAACTCAGAGTCGGGAATGCGGGCTACGGGAGAGGTGGTGATGAACTTGGTGTGGAAGCACTTGGACAGGGGGCCCAGTGCGGGGAAGATGCACTGCACGTCAACGACGATAGCTTCGCAGGCGCCGGTCAGAACCACGTTTTCCTGGTTCAGGTAGTTACCGGCCATGGGAATACCGTGACGCATGGTGACTTCGTTGGAGGTGCAGCAGACACCGGAAACGGTGATGCCCTTAGCACCGACAGACTTTGCGTAAGCGATCATTTCGGGATCGTTGGCAAAGTGAACGACCATCTCGGACAGGGAGGGATCGTGACCGTGAACAACGATGTTGACGTTGTCCTTTTCCATGACGCCGATGTTAGCCTCGGTGTCGATGGGGCGGGGAGTGCCGAACATAACGTCGGAGAATTCGGTGCCCATCATGGAGCCGCCCCAACCGTCGGACAGGCCTGCACGCAGAGCCTGACGGATCAGAGCCTCAGCCAGAGAGGAGCAGCCCATGTGGGTCATGTGCATGGACTGAGAAACCTCGCGGTCGATGGCGCGGGGAGTGATCTCAGCAGCTTCCCACAGCTTCTGGGTGTGCTCGGGAGCACGGTTAACAAACTTCTGATAGCCGAAGGGCTTGCCGTACTCCAGCAGACCGATCTCAGCCATTTCATGAGCCAGATCGTAGATGTCCTTGCCTTCGGTCTCAACGCCCCATTCCTTGGCGATGCGGATCAGCTTCTCAGGATCCTTGACCTGGTAGTTGCCGCCTGCCTTGGTTTCGTGCAGGGTGTGCATGATCTCACGGCCGTGGTCAGAGTGGGTAGCGGAGCCACCGGCGGTGAACATCAGATAGTTACGGGCGACGATACCGTGAACGTCGCAGCCGCAGATGCCGCGGGGAGCCTTCTTGGTGATGCGGCAGGGGCCCATGGAGCAAATACGGCAGCAGGTGCCGCTTTCGCCAAAGCCACAGTGGGGGGTCTGGTTCTTAACGCGCTGCTGCCAGGTGTCGGCGCCAACCTTCTGTGCTGTTTCCAGCAGAGCGTTGGTTGCAGCTTCCATCTCTTCGATGGATGTGGTAAATGCCCAATCCTTCAATTTGATTTCCTCCTATATAAAATACAGTGATAACCCGATACGCATAGGCGCACCGGGGCGCATAGTGTATCAGCATTATTGTACTCATTAAATGACAGAAAGTCAATTGGAGATTTTTCCACAAATCACTCTTTTTTTCAAAATGCCCCCCGGGGGGATTTTTTGCATTTCGCCGAAAAATGATTTTTGGTGGAAGAACCCAAGAATTGGCCCGCATTTATTGACAAGAATGCCTTATTTTGCTACAATATTCCTATCCCAAATATAGGAAAGAGGAGAAGTCTATGTTCTGCACGAATTGTGGTTCGAAGCTGAAAGAGGATGCGCGTTTTTGCACCGTCTGCGGCAAAAAAGTTGTTACATATGTACCGCCAGCAGCATCAGGGCTGCCCACTGAACCCCCAAAAGTGGAGGTAGAAGTTCCGGCTGTGCCGCAGGTAGTGGCGGAAGTGATTCCCGCAGTCCCAGCGGCAGAACCTTCTCCTGTCGTGGAAGAAGTTGTATCCGTAGCGGAAGAAGCTACGCCCGTGGTGGAAGAAGCTGCGCCCGTAGCGGAAGAAGCTGAGCCCGTAGCGGAAGAAGCCGAGCCCGTAGCAGAAGAAGCTGCGCCCGTGGTGGAAGAAGCTGCGCCCGTAGCGGAAGAAGCCGAGCCCGTGGTGGAAGAAGCTGAGCCCGTGGTGGAAGAAGCTGCGCCCGTGGTGGAAGAAGCTGAGCCCGTAGCGGAAGAAGCTGAGCCCGTGGTGGAAGAAGCTGAGCCCGTAGCAGAAGAAGCCGAGCCCGTAGCAGAAGAAGCTGAGCCCGTTGTGGAAGAAGCTGAGCCCGTAGCAGAAGAAGCCGAGCCCGTGGTGGAAGAAGCTGAGCCCGTTGTGGAAGAAGCCGAGCCCGTAGCAGAAGAAGCCGAGCCCGTAGCAGAAGAAGCTGCGCCGCTGTTTGCCGCTGTGCCGGTGACCCAGCAGCCCCAGCCCGCGCCTGCGCAGCCGGAACCTGTTCCCGTTCAGCCTCAGCCTGTTCCCGTTCAGCCGGAACCCAAGCCTGCCCCTAAGCAGGTGAAGGCACGCAAGGTTCGCCGCAAGCCCCATATTGTCCTGCGTATTTTGCTGCAGCTGCTGTCTCTGATTATGTGCCTGGTGCTGGTTGGCTGTCTGACCGCCACCGTCGTGCTGGCCGACCTGAACCATCTGCGTTCCGCAGGCGGCATCAAGCAGCTGATCAACGCCGTACTGATCCCCAGCTCCACCTCCCAAAGCGCCAAGCCCCATGTGGGTGCTGCAACCCCCGGTATCCCCGGCAATGTGGACCTGAGTGACCTGCCTGTGGATCTGCTGACCGGTGGCACTGCCGAGGAGAATCTGGAAAAGCTGATCGACTGGGCTTACGAAAAAATGGAAGAATCTTCCAAAGTGCCGCTGACCTTCACCAAGGAGGATGTGAAGGACTTCGTGGCAGAATCCACCGTTACCGAATTTGTAGCGGAAAAGCTGGCATCCTACACCGAGGACTTCATCAACGGAACCCATAACACCGTCATTACCACCGAGGAGATCATGGATCTGATCGAGGAAAACCAGGAGCTGATCGAAGAAACGTTCAACATGACCCTCACACCCAAGATCCGTGATACCATCGAGAAAAACGTGGAAAAGGTTGTGGTGGAAGACGACCTGAACAACACCATCCGGGTACAGGTGTTTGAAAGCGTAGAGCAGACCATCGACGAGAGCGCAAAGGATCTGGGCATGAGCTGGGAGGAGATCCAGCCCATGCTGCAGCTGCTCTGTGCCGATACCACACTGTATATCGCCATTGGCGTATGCGTACTGCTGCTGGTGCTGCTGTGCCTGCTGAACTACTACAATATCCCCGCCGGTTTGACATGGTTCGCCGTACCTAGCATTCTGCTGGGAACTGCCCTGACCCTGCCGCTGGTGTTGCTGCAGACTTCTCCCCAGCTGTTTGCCAAATTCCTGCCGGAGGCAGTGGTTGGCGTGGTGGCAGCCTTTGCGGATGTGCTGATCCCCATCCACGGTGCTGTGCTGGTGGCCGGTCTGGCTGTGCTGGTCGTGTCCATCTTCTGGCGTGTGATCCGCGCCGTGGTCAGACGCAAGCTCAGCCGCGCTGCTGTGGCATAAATTGCATAACCTGTAGGGCCGCTGCGCACCGCAGCGCCCCACATCTTTTGCTCCGCAAATTGGGATTTATCGTTCCGATAGAACGGTCATCGCGAACCAGCGCGCACGCTGGTGTGGCGATCCCCAAAGGTTTTAGATAGTACTATTCAATACGATTTCCCCCCTAACCGGGGGATTGCACCCCAAGGGCACTTCCTCGCACTTCGTGCTCAGGGCGCCACGTCGCCTTTGGCTCCTCGCAATGACCGAATAGGGGAACGATAAACGAAAATTTGAAAGCCGGGTTATCTGCCTATTGCAAACCTTGGGAAAAAGGGGTATGATAATGGCACTTGCAGAAAAAGAGGTAAGACTATGTTTGAAGGATTTTCTCCCGAAACCGTGGATTTCCTTTGGGGCATCCGCATGAATAACCGGCGCGACTGGTTTCTGGAGCACAAAAAAGAATATGTCGCCACCCTGTATGAGCCCATGAAAGCATTGGGAAAGGAATTATTTCAGCCCTTCGTAGACAAAAACGGCCACTTGCTGAAGGTCAGCCGCATCTACCGGGACGCCCGGATGCATCACCCCCTGCCCTACAAGGAAAGTCTGTGGCTGAGCATCCGGCAGGATGTGGATTGGTGGGCGGAAAATCCCTGCCTGTTCTTTGAAATCAACCCCGATGGCGTTTTTTACGGCTTCTCATTCTGGAAGCCCCGTCCTTCCCAGATGAAGCAGTTTCGCCAGGCGATTTCCGCCGATCCAAAGACATTCCTGGCGTTGGTTACGCAGGTGGAGCGCGCCACCGGTATGCAGATCCGGGCCCAGGAATACAAGCGACCCGAGCAGTGCGAAAACCCGGATTTAGAACGGTTTTTCCGATGGAAGAGCAACATGGGTCTTACGGTGGAAGCGCCCTTCAGCGACGCCACCTTTGGGCCGGAGCTGGCCACAACCGTGGGGGAACTCTTTGAAAAATTGACCCCTCTGTACGAATACTTCACCCAATTCCGGGTGTAATTTGGAACGATAAATTGTTGTTTACGCTACGATACTCGGTCATTGCGAACCAGTGACCGTGGTGCCCGCGCAGCGAATTGAAAATATTTATGATTGCCAGTGGCAATCATACCTTGATTCGGTCACTGGTGTGGCAATCCCCTAAGTATTTTA
>JAZRBW010000096.1:0-2967 GCA_045635305.1 Faecousia sp.
CTAGGTCTGAAACCCGTACCGCGTCCAACCTTTCCGCCCGCATTCCACATCAGTCAGGCCTAACGGCCTGCCAGCTTCTCCCCGGGAGAAGCTATGGCGGCTTCGCCGCTGTCGCCCTAACGGGGCGACAATTGTTATCCCCAACAGACCGATAAACGAAAATTTGAAATTCCACAGCGAACAAAAGACCCTGCCGGGTGGCAGGGTTTTCGTTGTATCACAGGCTTTTTCTTGCCAGGCTGATATACAGCTGGGCATCCTTGCGGATCTCCTTCAGCATTTCGGCAGACACTTCCTTGACGATCTTGGCGGGGTTACCCAGCAGCATGGAGCCGTCGGGGGCGACTGTCTTACCGGTGACCAGCGCGCCAGCACCGATGAGGCAATGGCTGCCGATTTTGGCACCGCTTAAGACGATGGCACCCATGCCAATCATGGTCTCGTCGCCAATGGTGCAGCCGTGAACTATGGCACCGTGGCCCACGGTGCAGCGCTTGCCGATGACGGTTTCGTCATGGACCACGGCGTTATCCTGGATGTTGGTGCCGTCACCGATGGTGATGGTGCCGCAGTCGCCCCGCAGCACAGCGCCGTACCAGATGCTGGCGTCCTCGCCCAGGGTCACATCACCAACTACTGTGGCGTTCTGCGCGACCCAGGCTCCGTTGTTGATGATGGCCATATCAGTTCTTGCAGTAGGCTACAGCGGTCTGTGCAGCCACCTTGGCATTGTTGAACACCAGCTGGATGTTGGAAGCCAGGCTGTCGCCACCGGTCAGCTCAGCAACGCGAGCCAGCAGGAAGGGCGTGGTCTCCTTGCCTTTGATACCCTTTTCCACGCTCTCGGCAACAGCCTGGGCGATGGCTGCGTCGATGGTAGCCTTGGGCATGGCGTACTCCACGGGAATGGGGTTAGCAACCAGCATACCGCTCTTCATGCCCATTTCGATGCCGGCCTTGAATGCGGCGGCCAGCTCCTCGGGAGTGTCGATGCGGTAGTCCACACCGAAGTCGGACTCACGGGTGTAGAAAGCGGGCAGGGTCTCAGTGCCGAAGCCAATGACGGGCACGCCCTTGGTCTCCAGGTACTCCAGGGTCAGGCCGATGTCCAGGATGGACTTGGCACCGGCGCAGACCACCATAACGGGGGTCTGACCCAGCTCTTCCAGGTCAGCGGAGATGTCCATGGTGGTTTCCGCACCGCGATGCACGCCGCCGATACCGCCGGTGGCGAAGATCTTGATGCCTGCCATGTGGGCAATGATCATGGTGGTGGTAACGGTGGTAGCGCCGTCCTCGCCACGGGCGCACAGCACAGCCAGGTCACGGCGGGAAGCCTTATGGATGGCCTGGCCCTTCTTGCCGAAATATTCAATTTCTTCAGCGGTCAGACCGGCCTTCAGGCGGCCACCGATGATGGCGATGGTGGCGGGCACAGCGCCGTTATCGCGGATGATCTTCTCCACAGCCAGAGCGGTTTCCACGTTCTGGGGGTAGGGCATACCGTGGGAGATGATGGTGGACTCCAGAGCCACAACGGGCTTGCCGTTGGCAATGGCCTCGGCTACTTCGGGATTGACATCGAGATACTTGTTCATGTTCATGGTGATCACCTGTTCCTTTTCTATAATTATTATCAAATTAATTATTCATTCGTTTAAGCAGCGCTTCTGCGCTCATGCTGGGGTTGATGGTCTCGTTGGATTCCATGGCGATGGAGCCGGCGGCAAGACCTGCCCGGGCGGTGTTTTCCAGGTCGGTGCCTTCCAGATATGCCCACACCAGAGCCGACATAAAGGCATCGCCGCAGCCGGTGGTGTTGACCATATTGCCGGGGATGTTGGGAAGATGGAGCATCTGGCCGTCCATAGCAGCCAGCACACCGTCGCCGCCCAGGCTGATGAACATCCGGTGGATGCCCATTTCCATCAGCTTTTTGGCTGCGGTTTTTACATCCTCCAATGTTTCGATCTTCACACCGGACAGCAGCTCTGCTTCCAGCCGGTTGGGCTTGAGGGTGTGGATCTTATGGAGGATGGGGCGCAGCTTTTCGGCCTTTACTGTGGAAACCGGGTCGACAAACAGGGGTGCGGTACAGTTTTCTGCCAAAAACACCAGAGATTCGGCGCTGATGTTGGCGTCAGCCACCACAACCTGGGCATTGTTCAGCAGCGGCAGCTTTTCAGACAGATAGGCGGGGGTGATGCGCTTGCAGATTTCCATGTCAGAAACGGCCAGAGCCATCTCGCCCTTTTCGTCTGTCAAATACAGGTAGGTGGAGGTGGTGCCGCCGGGAACCTTCAGCGCGTTGCTCAGGTCAATGCCCAGGCTGGCGCAGCTGGTGGCCACCTGCTGGCCGTGAGCGTCATCGCCATAGGCGGTCAGCATCCGCACATCGGTACCCAGCAGAGCCAGATTGTGGGCAATGTTGCGGCCCACACCGCCCAGACTGATGGTGACGGTGCCGGGGTTGGAGTCCGCGGCCACCAGAGGGGCAAAGGATTTGCCGCCGATGTCCACATTCACGCCGCCAACCACCACGGCATAGGAGCCGGAGCGCACCACATAGCCTTTGCCGGCAATGTAGCCCTTTTTGATCAGATTGGAGATGTGCACCGCCACGCTGGAACGGGTGATGCCCAATTTTTCTGCGATCTCCTGCTGCGAGATCATGGGATTTTCTTCGATGAGCTGCAGAATCTGCCGTTCCCGCTGGGTCATGGTGCCGCCTCCTAAAGTTTAAGCTTATGTTTAAAGTATATAAGCAACCATAAAGAATGTCAATAGGAAAATAAAAATTCCTTCCCAATTCGGGAAGGAAAATTGCAAATTTTCGTTTATCGTTCCCCTATTCGGTCATTGCGAGGAGCCGAAGGCGACGTGGCGCCCTGAGCACGAAGTGCGAGGAAGTGCCCTTGGGGTGCAATCCCCCGGTTAGGGGGGAAATCGTATTGAAAAGTACTATCT
>JAZRBW010000097.1:0-17268 GCA_045635305.1 Faecousia sp.
CTGTAGGGAACGCTGTCCTCAGCGTTCCGAAACGATTTAGGGGGTTCGATGCCCCCTAAATCGTTAACTTGCATCAAAAAATGCCGCTTCGCGGACGGAACGCTGAGGACAGCGTTCCCTACGGGCGTGTTTGAAACGCAGCGATAAACGAAAGTTTGAAAGGATACACTATGCAACTGATTTTAGCATCCCAGTCGCCCCGGCGGCGGGAACTTTTGGGCCTGTTCGGCATTCCTTTTGCTGTGCGGGTGGCTGATATTGACGAAACGATGGATCCCCGGCTGTCCCCGGCAGAGGCGGTGGCCCAGATCAGCCGTAAAAAGGCGCTGGCCATACCCCGGGAGGCGGAGGACGTGCTCATCGCTGCCGATACCATCGTGGTGGTGGGAGATAGGATCCTGGGTAAGCCCCACAGTGCCGGAGAAGCTGCCCAAATGCTGGCGCTGCTGTCCGGTCGGGATCATCAGGTGATGACCGGCGTGACGGTGCTGTGCGGGGGCAGAGAAGCGGTCTTTACGGAGATCACCGATCTGCACTTCCGGGATTTGACAGAAAGCGAGATCAACCGCTATGTGCAAAGCGGGGAGCCTATGGATAAAGCAGGCGCTTACGGTATCCAGGGCGGTGCAGCCCTGTTTTGTGAGAAAATGACGGGAGATTATTACAATGTAATGGGTCTGCCGGTGTGCCGTCTGGGGCAAGTGCTGAAGGAACTGGCACCGCAGATGATGGGAGAATTTCTATGAGACACTTTTTCAGCACCCGGGTTCGGGTGGTTATGATCGTGTCGTTGCTGATTGCTGCGCTGCTGGGCGTGGTCAGCGGTCTGACCGGCAAAAATTACCCTGGCATGGTGGTTCAGTCGGTACTGGCCCCTCTGCGCAGCGGTGCCAACTCGGTAATGAAGCAGCTGGAGCAGGTTTACGACTATATTTTCCGGTACGAACAGCTGGAAGCGGAGAATGCTGCGCTGCGTCAGCAGCTGGCGCAGATCCAGGAGGAAGCGCTGGAGGCGGATGCCCTGCGCCGGGAAAATGAGCGACTGAAAGCCTTGGCGGAATTGCTGGCAGAGAACGAGGACTACAAGGTGGTGGATGCCTATATCATCGCCCGCAGTGCATCCAACGATTGGGTCAATACCATTACCATCAACCGCGGCAGTAGGGCGGGCATTACCGAGGGTATGTGTGCCATTACGGAAAACGGTGAGGTTGTGGGTATCGTTCTGGAGGTAGGGCCCAACTATGCAGTGATCCGTACGGTGCTGGACTCTGCGCTGGGCATCAGTGCCACCATTTCTGAAAGCGGTTACGACGGTATCGTTTCCGGTGGCTATACCAGCGGTCACAAGGATCTGATGCGCATGGACTATCTGGCCAGCGCGGCTGTGATCCGAAACAACGACATGGTGGTCACCTCTGGTTCTACCGTTTACCCCAGAAATTTGATCCTGGGCTATGTGGTGGACGCAGGCTTTGAAGATACCGGCGTTGCCAAATACGCATATTTGCTGCCTGCCGCCAATATTGCAGAATTGGAGCAGGTGTTCATTATTACCGATTATGAAGCAGACTGAGTGAGGTAGGCTGTGGCGAGAGATTATGAGTTTCAACCGGACCGGGAAGGCTCCGGAAATTTTGACAAACTGCTGCTGAGTCAGCGGCAGCGCTTCGGCCTGCTGCGCTGGACACTGTTTGGTGCGCTTTGTGTCCTGGCTCTGCTGGTGCAGGATGCCATGCTGTACCGGATGGATATTTTTGGTGCCGGCACAGATCTGGTGCCCTGCGTGATTATTATGATCACGGCCCTGCAGGGCGCGGAGGCGGGCAGCATTTTTTCCCTGACGGCATCCCTGCTGTATTATTTTTCCGGCAGTGCCCGTGGACCTTATGTGGTGCCGCTGATTACGGTGATTGCTATTTTGGCGGTGATTTTCCGGCAGGCCTGCCTGCGCAAAGGCTTCTTTTCCATTCTGTTCAGCACTGCGCTGGGAATGGTGTGCTATGAGCTGCTGTTGTTTTGCATTGGCCTGTTTTTGCAGCATACAGTGACCCAGTGGGTCATGGCAGCGATCCTGACCGCGTTGCTGAGCCTGATTGCGTTGCCCGTTTTTTATCCCATTGCCCGCGCTATTGGTAAGATCGGAGGCGAAACATGGAAAGAATAACCCGCGTCCGTGCGATCGTTTTGCTGTTGCTGGTGGTGTTTGTTCTGGGATTCTTTGCGCTAACGCTATATAGCAAGCAGGTTGTGGATACGGAGCACAAGGCGGACAACGTCACCACCTATACCACCCGTACCCGTGTACGGGCTGCCCGTGGCGATATTGTGGACACCAACGGCAATGTGCTGGTTACCAACCGTGCCAGTTACGACCTGGTGTTTAATCACTATGTGATTTTGGGCTGCGGCAACCCCAATGAACGGTTGCTGGAGCTGGCGCTGCTGTGCCGGGAACTGGGTATCGAATATTACGACCATTTTCCCATCACCGAAACCTGGCCCTTTGAATACACCCTTAGCGACTATTCTGCGGCCTGGCAGGCCTATTTCCAGGCCTATCTGGTCAATCGGGGCGATCTGGACTCCGATATTACCGCACCGCTGCTGATGCAGTCTTTGCGGGAAAGCTATGGCATTCCGGCGGATTGGTCCGATGAGGATGCCCGTATGGTGGTGGGTCTGCGCTACGAGCTGACGCTGCGTAACGGTATCACCAATCTGCCCAACTATGTTTTCCTGGAGGATGCCACGGAAAGTCAATTGGCGGCTATTCTGGAGCTGAGCGTACCCGGTCTGAACGTGGAAACCTCCATGGTTCGTACCTATACTACCCAATATGCCGCGCATGTGCTGGGATATATCGGCGCGATGAATACACAGCAGTGGGCGCAATATAAGGAACTGGGCTACAAAATGGATGCGCTGGTGGGGCAAAGCGGCTTTGAACTGGCGTTTGAGGAATACCTGCATGGCACCGACGGTGTTCGTGTGGATGTGGTCACCAAGGACGGCACGGTTGTGGAATCCTACTATGAGGAAGAACCGAAATCCGGCAATAATGTGGAGGTCAGTATCGATCTGATGCTGCAGATCGTGGCGGAGGAAGCGCTGGCAAACGTGATGGCCGAGCTGCGGGATCCGCTGGTCAATACCGGTGACGGTTTGGACTGTGAGGGTGCTGCGGTGGTGGCCATCGATACCCGTACCGGCCAGGTGCTGGTGTGTGCCAGTTATCCGACCTATGATCCATCCAAGTTGTTTACCAACTGGAATGAGATCGTGAATACGGAGTTTGATCCTCTGGTGAACCGTGCATTGGAAAGCAAATATCCTCCCGGCTCTGCCTTTAAGCCCGCTATGGTAATTGCAGGCATCGATTCCGGCTATATCACCCGGGATGAAATGATTGCAGATAAGGGTGTATTTACAAAATACGATGGTTTCAAGGCTGCGTGTATGTATTTCACCAATTACGGCAAGTACCACACCAATGTGGATGCGGCCCATGCACTGAAGGTTTCCTGTAACTATTATTTCTATGTGCTGGCAGACCGGATGGGCAATATGAACAAGATCGATTCGGTGGCCAAGGCTCTGGGCCTGGGCGAATACACCGGCGTGGAGCTGTTTGAGAGCAAGGGACAGCGTGCCAATCCGGAAACCAAGAAAAAGCTGTTTGCCGGCACGGATTCTGCCGGTTGGTATGCTGCCGACCAGGTCATGGCCGGTATCGGTCAGTCCTTCCACCGCTATACGCCCATGCAGCTGGCCAGCTATGCCATGGGTCTGGGCAACCAGGGACTGCGGTATAAGGCGACCTTCCTGGATCGGGTGCTGTCCTCGGATTACCGCAGCCTGGTCTATGAAAATAAGGCTCAGGTTCTCAGCACCCTGGATATTTCCAAGACTGCTTACGAAACCTATCTCGACGGTATGATCCGCGTGGCACACTGGAGCGGTGGTACTGCCTACAATGTGTTTAAGAACTATCCCATTCAGATCGCCGCCAAGACCGGTACGGCAGAAGATAATCCTGCCGCATCGGACAATGCTTCCTTCATTTGCTTCGCACCGGCCAACGATCCCCAGATCGCCATTGCGGTCTACGGTGAAAAGACCGGTGGTGGTGGCGGCCGACTGGCAGAGGTGGCCAAGTCCATTCTGGATATGTACTTCGGTTACAGCACCGGCGATGTGGACTCCAACGAAAACCAGGTAGGTTAATAAAAAACAGGCCGCCCAAAGCGGCCTGTTTTTGCATAAATTGGGATTTATCGCTGTGTTCTTTGTGTCATTGCGAGGAGCCGAAGGCGACGTGGCAATCCCCTGGTTAGAGCAAAAATATGTCAAAAAACACTGTCTAATGCCTTTGGGGATTGCCACACCAGTGTGCGCACTGGTTCGCAATGACCTTTCTATCGGAACGATAAACGAAAATTTGAAACTCTTTACTTTTTTGAAAAAGGTTGGTATAATACCCATGTATGAAGTTTTTTAGGAGCGAATGTCATGCTGGATAAATTGCAGGCGGTATACAGCCGCTATGAGGAGCTGTGTGCCAAGTCCGAGCAGCCGGATTTTTATAGCGATCCAAAGAAGGCCGCGGCGCTTCTGCGGGAGAAAAATGACTTAGAGCCCATTGTGGACTGTTATCTCGCCTACCGCAATGCCCAGCGTGATCTGCTGGACGCCCAGGAACTGATGAGCGACCCGGAGATGAAGATCCTTTGCCAGGAAACCTATCAGGAAGCAAAAGAGACCATGGAAGCCCTGCGGGAAAAACTGCGGATCTTGCTGCTGCCGAAAGATCCCAATGACGAGAAAAGCGTCATCGTGGAGATTCGTGGTGGCGTTGGCGGCGAGGAAAGCGCTCTGTTTGCCCATAGCCTGTTTCGGATGTACTCTATGTACGCTGCCCGGATGGGCTGGCAGATCGAATTGCTGAACTATAACGATACAGAGCTTGGCGGCGTGAAGGAAGCGGACTTTGTGATCAACGGTCGTGGTGCTTACAGCCGGCTCAAGTTTGAGTCCGGTGTCCACCGGGTCCAGCGTGTACCGGAAACGGAATCCGGCGGCCGTGTGCACACTTCCACTGCCACGGTGGCGGTGCTGCCGGAAATGGAGGAAGTGGATGTGCAGATCGACCCTGCGGATATTGAAATGCAGGTCTACCGGGCGTCCGGTGCCGGCGGTCAGCACGTCAACAAAACCTCCTCCGCGGTGCGTCTGATCCATAAGCCCAGCGGTATTGTGGTGGCCTGCCAGGAGGAGCGCAGCCAGCTTCAGAATCGGGAAAAATGTATGCGGATGCTGGCAAGTAAGCTTTATGAGATCGAGCAGAGCCGTGTCCAATCGGAAAATGACGGTCTGCGCCGCAGCCAGGTGGGTACGGGTATGCGCAACGAGCGCATCCGCACCTATAATTTCCCCCAGGGACGTGTGACGGATCATCGCATTGGCTTGACGCTGTATAAGATCGATGCGGTGATGGATGGCCACATCGATGAGCTGATCGATGCCCTGGCCACGGCTGACCAGGCGGAAAAACTGAAAAAGCAAAAATAAGCAAAGACTTCTATTTTGAGGGATTCTTTTATGACATATCTAACGAACTCTCCTGCGGAAACGGAAGCGGTGGGAGAGAAGCTTGCCAAGGTGCTGAAGCCCGGTACAGTTATCGCCTACCGCGGCAATCTGGGGGCAGGGAAGACCGCCTTCACCCGCGGCCTTGCCCGTGGGTTGGGCTGTGATGACATGGTCACCAGCCCCACCTACACCATCGTCAATGAATATCTGTCCGGCCGGCTGCCGCTGTTCCATTTCGATATGTACCGTCTGGGCTCTGCCGAGGATCTGTGGGACATCGGTTGGGAGGATTATCTGGATCGGGGTGGCGTGTGCGCCGTGGAATGGAGCGAAAATGTGGAAGAAGCGTTGGAAGACTTCATTCTGGTCAATATTGAAAAGATCGGCGACGAAAGCCGCTGTATCACCATAGAGGGAGGGGATCTGATTGCTGATCTTAGCCTTTGAAACCAGCGCCAAAGCTGCTTCGGTTGCCTTGTTTCAAGATGGAAAACTGTTGGGCGAAAGCTATCAGAATACGGGCCTGACCCACAGCCAGACGCTCATGGTCATGGCAGAAGATATGCTGAAGCAGTGCGGCTTTGCCCCCAAGGATGTGACGGCAGTGGCAGTGGCAGCCGGTCCTGGCAGTTTCACCGGTGTGCGCATCGGTGTGGCAGCGGCCAAGGGTCTCGCCTGGGGATTGCAGGTGCCCTGCTATGGCGTGTCCACAGTGGAGAGCATGGCTTTTGGCCTGGGCGCTTATGCGGGCACGGTTTGCCCTGTGATGGATGCCCGCCGCAGTCAGGTGTATAATGCTCTGTTTGCTGCGGAAGATGGCCAGCTGAAGCGTGTCGCAGAAGATCGTGCCATTGCCCTGGCAGATTTGGCAGAAGAACTGAAAACCAGCCCTAAGCCCATCTTCCTGGTTGGAGACGGCAGCGAACTGACTTTCAAAACATTGAAGGATACGGTGCCCGGTCTGGTGCTGCCTATGGAAAGCCATATGCACCAGCGTGCCGTGGGTGTGGGCCTGGCAGCGATGAAGGCGATGGAAGCCGGCGAAACCGGCGATGCCGAAGCCATGCAACCCAATTATCTGCGACTGAGCCAAGCAGAACGAGAAAAACTGGAAAAATCCAAGAAATAAATAAACTTTTAGATATAAAAGGAGAATCACTATGGCAGTACATGTGTTTGACCATCCCCTGATCCAGCATAAGCTGGCAATTCTGCGCGACAAGAACACCGGCACCAAGGAATTCCGTATCCTTATCAACGAGATCGCAGGCCTGATGTGCTACGAGGCTACCCGCAATCTGCCCACTGTGGAAGTGGAAGTGGAAACCCCCATCATGACCGCCAAGTGTCGTATGCTGGCTGGTAAGAAGCTGGCCATTGTTCCCATTCTCCGTGCTGGTCTGGGCATGGTGGATGCTATGGTGGACCTGATTCCCTCCGCCAAGATCGGTCACATTGGTCTGTACCGTGATCCTGTGACACACCTGCCTGTGGAATACTACTGCAAGCTGCCTGAAGATATTGAAAGCCGCCAGGTTTACGTGGTTGACCCCATGCTGGCTACCGGCGGCAGTGCTGTGGCTGCCATTGATTTCCTGAAGAAGCGTGGCTGCAAGAACATCATTATGATGAACATCATTGGTTGCCCCGAGGGTATCAAGACCGTGCAGGATGCCCACCCCGATGTGGATCTGTATCTGGCTGCCTGCGATGAGCGCCTGAATGAGCACAAGTATATCATTCCCGGTCTGGGTGATGCTGGCGACCGCATTTTCGGCACTAAGTAAAAGCAAGGAGCGCGTTGCAAAAGCAACGCGCTCTTCGTTTATTTTTGGAAGTGGTTCTTCATTTCTTTTTCTACAGACAGGACTTCTTCCTGCAATTCTCTGGCGCTGACACGCAGCACACCGCTGCGTATGGAACTGAGCTGTACCAGAGAATCGGAAGTGGCCACCCGCACGTTGTAGTTGGGGCCGATTTGGGCAACCAAACCCTCGATATAGGCATCACCGGTCTGGTTTTCCTTGGTGTAGACCACCTGGATGCCAGCAAATTCACTCTTTTCGCCGGGATTGCCCTTGACTTTGTAGCCGTCAAATACCACAACCAGTCGACATTTTTTGTAGGCTGCGTAGCTGGAAAGTCGGTCGCACAGCTGTCGCCGGGCAGCTTCCAAATCGTGCTGAGCGGTGGTGGCCAAGTCTTCCCAGGCAAAAACCAGGTTGTAGCCGTCGCAGATCAGATATTGCTGCTTGGGCGGGCGGATGGTCAGCAGCTCCGTGGCAGGGCGGTTGGAGGGCTGGTACTGGGGCCGTTTGATGGGGCCAAATTCCCGCTCCATAATCTTTTCCAGCGCCAGATCATCATACCGGAGGTTTCGGGTGATGATTTGGGGCTGCTTTTCTTCTTTTAGGCCGCTGTCCAGATGCATATGCGCCCTCACCTGATCCCATTTGACGGTGAATCCGGCACCGTGGGCACAGAAGACGGAGTCGGGGGTATTCTCCAAGTCGGCTTCCGGATCATAATCAGCTGCAGCAATGACGCTGTCAGCGTTATGGCAGGGCAGATACCCGTGAAGAGAAATCTGCAACTGACCACGGCCCTGGGTGTAGGAGGCCAGAATTTGATTATAATCGCCCAATTCTGCGGCGGGGACCAGACCCTTGAGGATGGATATATCCCCTTGGTTTTCCGGGGCTTCTACTTCACCGCCCATGGCCCGCATATCCGTGATGGCGCGGCCAATGGAAGAAGTGGGGGCGGTGATGGCAAAGCTGTACCAAGGCTCTAAAAGCACAGATTTTGCCTGCATAAGCCCCTGGCGAATGGCTCGGTAGGTGGCCTGCCGGAAGTCACCGCCTTCTGTGTGCTTTAGGTGCGCTTTGCCTACAAGCAGGGTCAGCTTCATATCGGTGATGGGTGCGCCGGTCAGTACGCCGCGATGGGTCTTTTCCGCCATGTGGGTCAAAATCAGCCGCTGCCAGTTGAGATCCAACACATCGGTGGAGCAGACAGTATCAAATTGCAGACCTGCGCCCCGAGGCAGAGGCTCCAGTAGGATGTGGGCTTCGGCATAGTGCCGCAGAGGTTCGAAATGGCCCACGCCCTCTACCATGTTTTCAATGGTTTCCAGATAGTAGATCTTGGGGTCAAGGAGGGCAATATCCACCCCAAAACGGCCGGAAACCAAGCTTTTTAGAACCTCCAGCTGCACTTTTCCCATGATCTGCACGGAAATTTGCTTCGTATCATTGTCCCACAGCAGCCGCAGCTGGGGGTCTTCTTCCTCTAATTGCCGCAATTTTTGTAGCAGAATCACCGGATCGCCGGGGGCGTCGATGCGATAGGTCATGACCGGCTGCAGCGTAGGCTTCGGAGCGGAAGGCTCTGTGCCCAATCCCTGACCGGCGTAGGTTTTCGTAAGGCCGGTGACAGCGCAGAGGGTGCCGGCAGTTGCTTCCTCCAAATTGGTAAATTTATCACCGGAGTACAGGCGGATTTGCTGCACCTTTTCTTCGCCAATGGCGGCGCGGACGCGAAGCTTACCGCCGGTGACCTTCAGCCAGGTCAGTCTTGCGCCCTGGTCATCCCGTGAGATTTTGTATACCTGGGCACCGAAGTCGCTGCCCCGGGGAGCGGTGGGTGCAAATCGGTCCAAAACAGAAAGAAAATCGCCGATGCCATCAAGCTTTAGCGCAGAGCCGAAACAGCAGGGGAACAGCTTGCGCTGGGCGATCAGACCCCGGATGTTGCCGTCGGTAATTTCGCCACCGGAGAGGTAATTTTCCAGCAGTGCTTCATCGCACAGGGCGGCATTTTCTACGAAATCTTTCGAAAACGCATCCAGACAGCCGGGGCTGAGTCGAGATTGGAGCTGCGAAAGAAGTTTGTTTCTCTCCGTGTCCGGCAGATCCATTTTATTGATAAACAGGAAAGTGGGAACCTGGTATTGTTCCAGCAGCTTCCACAGGGTCAGCGTGTGAGCCTGTACGCCGTCTGTACCGGAGATTACCAGTACGGCGCAATCCAGGATGGGAAGTGTTCGTTCGGCTTCTGCTGAAAAATCCACGTGGCCGGGGGTATCCACCAGCGTGATTCGGTGGGTTTCTGTTTCCAGGAGGGCTTGTTTGGAGAATATTGTGATACCCCTTTGACGCTCCAGCGTGTGGGTGTCCAGATAGGCGTCGCCACGGTCTACCCGGCCAAAGCGGCGCAGTGCACCGGCGGTATAGAGCAGCGCTTCGGAAAGCGTGGTCTTTCCGGAGTCAACATGGGCCAAAAGCCCGATGCAGCAGGGCGATTTATGAACTTGTTCAGGCATAAAAACGCCCCCTTCCAATCATGGTTTTCCCCATTATAGCATGGAAGTGGGCGTTCGTCGATAGTCTTTTTGAAAATATGGTCTGCATCAGCCGGCAAAGAGAATGCCCAGCAGCAGGCAGGTCTGGCCGATGGCGTTGATGATCTGGGCTGTCCAGTTGGAACGGGCGTCGTCATTGCGGAATTTATGCTTGCGGAACCAGCCCATGAAGCCCATAAGCGCGAACCAGGCGATGAAAAACACCACGCTGGGGACGCTGATGATGGATTTGCCCACACAGGTCCAGTTGATTTTGCCAAAGCCAAGGATGAAGGAGATCAGCATCAGCAGAAAACCTGTGGCCTGCATGGGCACAAAGGGCTTGTTGAGCCAGCGCAGATCCTTTTTGGCTATGCCAAGCACCATTTTCCATGCCACCTTCATGCAGCCTGCCAGAACGGAAAGGGCAGCGCCCACCATAAACAGGGGGGACTGGAAACGGCTGGCAATGATCACCATGCTGATGCCGAAGCTAAGTACGGGAATGGCATCCACCAAAGCAAGTCCAATTGTAAAGCCTTCCATATGTAACCTCCAGTGTTTCAAATTTTCGTTTATCGCTGCGTTTCAAACACGCCCGTAGGGAACGCGGTCCTCAGCGTTCCGTCCGCGAAGCGGCATTATTTGACGCAAGTTAACGATTTGGGGGGCACCGAACCCCCTAAATCGTTTCGGAACGCTGAGGACAGCGTTCCCTACTGCACACCGAAAGGTGTGCGATAAATCCCAATTTGACGCAAAAAAGGAGGCGCGAAAGCGCCTCCTTTCCCAATATTCCCTTACGCGATGGGCTCGAAATCGGCGGCGCCGTGCTTGCACAGGGGGCAGACGATGTCATCGGGCAGGGTTTCACCCTCGTAGACCCAGCCGCAGATCTTGCATACGAAGCCCTTCTTGCCCTCGGTCTCAGGCTGGGGCTTGACGTTATTCTGATAGTAGGTGTAGGTCATGGTTTCCTTGTCGGACATGACCCGGGCCTCGGAGACAGCGCAGATGAACATACCGTGAGTGTCCAGGTCCACATAGCTCTCCACATCCAGGCTCATAAAGGAATTGATATTGCGGGGCAGGAAGCGCAGACCGTTGTCGCTGCGCAGCTCCTCCATCCCGGCGAACTTATCCACAGTGCGGCCGCTCTGGAAGCCGAAATTCTCAAACACAGCGAAGGGTGCGGACACATCCAGGCAGTTGACATTCATTTTGCCGGTCTGCTTGATCACATGGTGGGAATAGTTCTGCTTGTTGATGGTCACAGCCACCCGGTTGGGGGTATTGGTGACTTGGGACACCGTGTTGACGATCAGACCGTTGTCCTTCTGGCCATCGTTGGAAGTAACCACATACAGGCCGTAGCCAATGTTAAACAGGGCGCTCAGATCGTTCTTGTTGGCAGTTTCGTCCATTCTGGCCATGTACTCCCGGCACAGTTCGGAAGCCTGCTGCTCGATCTGGGCCTTGCTCTCGTCGTTCAGCGCGGACAGGATCTTCACAGTGGTATCGGTGAAGGTGATGTTCTTGGACTTTTCAAACATGGAGCGCATCACCTTGGCAGCCAGAGGTGCCCAGGAGCCGTTTTCAATCAAAGCGACGGTACGATTTTGGAAGTTGCGGTCAGTCAGATGGTGGATGAATTCCTTCATGAAGGGGAAGATGTCCGCATTATAGGTGGTGGTAGCCAGCACCAGTTTGCCGTAGCGGAAGGCATCCTCCACAGCCTCAGCCATATCGGTGCGGGCAAGGTCATGGACAACCACCTTGGGCGCACCCTTTTCTTGCAGCTTCTGCACCAGCAGATCCACAGCAGCCTTGGTGTTGCCGTAAACGGAGGTATAAGCCACCACGATACCGTCATCCTCCACACGGTAGGAAGACCAAATGTCATACAGATTGATATAGTAGCCCAGATTCTCCGTCACCACGGGGCCATGGAGGGGGCAAATGATGGAAATATCCAGCGTGGCAGCCTTCTTCAACAGCGCCTGCACCTGGGGACCGTACTTGCCCACAATGCCGATGTAGTAACGGCGGGCTTCGCAGGCCCAATCCTCCTGGGCATCCAGCGCACCGAACTTGCCGAAGCCGTCAGCAGAGAACAGCACCTTATCGTGGACATCGTAGGTCACGATGACTTCGGGCCAATGAACCATGGGGGCAGTGACAAAAGCCAGAGTGTGTTTGCCCAAAGACAGGGTATCGCCCTCGCCTACCACGATGCGGCGCTCCGCATAGTCGGTGCCAAAGAAATTCTTCATCATGGCGAAGGCCTTGGCAGAGGAAACCACCGTAGCATTGGGGTAGAAGTTCAGGAACTTATCGATATTGGCAGCGTGGTCAGGCTCCATGTGCTGCACGATCAGGTAGTCGGGCAGACGCTCGCCCAGCACCTTTTGCAGATTATCCATCCACTCATGGGTGAAATTCTTGTCCACGGTATCCATGACGGCGATCTTCTCGTCCAGGATCACATAGGAATTGTAAGCCATACCATTAGGCACCACATATTGACCCTCAAACAGGTCTACCTGGTGGTCGTTAACGCCGATGTATTTAATATCGTTGGTGATATACATAGTTCATTTCTCCTTCGCTTTACTTGATGACTGGATTATACCAGAGTATTCCATATCTTACCGTGACTTTATCACATTAATTGTTGTTTACAATATTTAGTAGGGAACGCTGTCCTCAGCGTGACCACCGCGAAGCGGCACAGTTTTGTACAAACAAAACGATATTTCGTTTGAAATGAACGATTTAGGGGGTATCGAACCCCCTAAATCGTTTCGGAACGCTGAGGACAGCGTTCCCTACGGAGCTTCGCTAAACAACAATTTAGTCTTCTACGCGTCCTGCAGGGCGCGCAATTTCTTTTCGTCCGCGATCTCGATAGCCCCCCGGGTCAGCCGCACCATGCCTTCGCTCTGGAAATAGCGCAGCATCCGGGTCACCACCTCCCGGGCTGTGCCCAGATGGTTGGCGATGATCTCATGGGTGGTTTTCAGGGAATTGCTTTCCTCGATGGCCGCCTCCTCCAGCAGGAAGGCCGCCAGACGCTTATCGAAGCTTTTGAACATGATCTGCTCCATCAGCCACATCAGCTCAGAAAAATTGCCACTGATCAGACTGTTGGCAAAAGCGGACACCGCCAGCGATCCGTCCACCAGATTTTTGAACAGGCAAGCGGGAATGCTCCAAAACTGGGTGTCCTTCTCTGCCTCGATCATCACATTCATCTGCATATCCGGCATAACGCAGGAGGCACTTAAGAGGCTCACATCATATTCAAACAGGCGGCTGATGGTGATTTCCCGTCCGTCCTCGGATAAAATATATGCCCGAAGCTGTCCGGATTTGACCATCACAAGACCCAGGCAATCCGCACTGCTGTCGTGGATATGCGTGCCTTTATTTACGGTACGAAATTCAATAACCTGCCCGATTTGCTGTTGCTGCTGGGCAGTCAGTTTATCCCAAAAGGGTATGTAACCGGCATATTCCATAACCATACACTCCTTTTTCCTGTGCCGTTGCTTAGCTAAACTGTTGTTTGCACTACAATTTTCGGTCATTGCGAACCAGTGACAGATGTCACTGGTGTGGCAATCCCCTAAGTATTTTAGGTGCTTTTCGTTGCATTTCCCGTCTATCTAGGGGATTCCCACGCCAGTGTGCGCACTGGCTCGGAATGACCTAAATCTGGTAAACAACAATTTATCTTGCCATGATATATTTATTATTAACAGTATAAAACACCGGATGGGCAGATGTCAAGGTGGGGATATTTCCGAAATGTAACAAAGTCACAGAAGTGGGGCAAGATAAGGTGTATACTTGAGTCAAACAAAGAAAGGAGCTATGAGATATGGCTAAGAATATTAATTATCAGGAATTTAACGATCTGCTCGCCGGTGACAAACCGGTTCTGGTGGACTTCTGGGCGCCCTGGTGCGGCTACTGCCGCCGGATCGGCCCCGCCTACGATCGAATTGCCGATCAATTTGCAGACTCTGTAGAGGTGGTCAAAATCAACATCGACGACGAACCTCTGCTTGCCCGTGATGAGCACATCGAAGTGATCCCCACGCTGGTGCTCTACCGTGGCGGCGAGGCACTGAACTCCATCGTGGCGCCGGAATCCAAGGCCATGATCGAACAATTCATCCGGGAAGCTTTGGCAAAGTGAGGTAAGTTTATGGAAAATCGGGTGTATGACATGATCATCATCGGCGGTGGCCCCGGCGGCTACACGGCTGCGCTCTATGCAGCCCGTGCCGGGCTCAAAGCGGTGGTGTTGGAAAAATTATCTGCCGGCGGCCAGATGGCGCTGACCCACAAAATCGATAATTACCCCGGTTTTCCCGATGGGATCGACGGATTCGAGTTGGCAGAGGCTATGCAGCAGCAGGCAGAAAACTTCGGCGCGGAAACGGAGTATGCCGAGGTAACAAAGCTGGATCTGCTTACCGATCCCAAGGTTATCGAAACCAGCGAGGGTATTTTCTACGGCCGCACGGTGGTCATCGCCACCGGCGCAGGCCCCCGGGAACTGGGTCTTCCCAACGAGCAGCAACTGGTTGGCAGAGGCGTTGCCTACTGCGCCGCCTGCGACGGCCACTTTTACAAAGGCAAGACGGTTGTGGTGGTAGGCGGCGGCAACTCCGCAGCCGCTGACGCACTTCTGCTGAGTCGGGTAGCAAAAAAAGTCATTCTTGTTCACCGCCGAGATACCCTGCGGGCCACGAAGGTCTATCACGCACCCCTGATGGCGGCTGAAAATATAGAGTTCCGCTGGAACAGCGCCATTTCCGAGATTCTTGCCGATGGCAAGGTGGTGGGCGCGAAGCTGCGCAACCTGCTCAGCGGTGAAGCGTCCGAAATCGAATGTGATGGCATCTTCATCAGCGTGGGGAGAAAACCCGCAACGGCTTTGGTTGCCGGGCAGTTGGAACTGGACGAAGGCGGTTACATTGTAGCAAATGCGTCCACCCTCTCCAGCATCCCCGGCGTCTATGCCGTAGGCGATGTGCGCACCAAGCAGCTGCGGCAGGTGGTCACGGCTGTTGCCGACGGTGCCATGGCCGTCCATGGGGCGGAACAGTATTTGGCATAAGCAAGAAGAGGGCCACGCCCTCTTCTTTTTTTCGCCATAAAAAACTAAATGTTGTATTTTCCTGCCGTTTATGATATAATTATGAAGATATCAAAAGAAATTGCAGGTGATACGATGAAAGAATTTTTCCAGTATTTCTTTGGCGCAGGCACCGAGGTTGAGTTTTCCAATTTCTCTTTCGCTCATTTCGCCCCGATTCTTCTGGCGGCGGGGCTGATTTTCCTTATTTACCGCTGTCGCGACCGGCTGCGGGGTTGGCGGCACGAGGAAGCCATCCGCTACATACTGGCCTTTACCATGATCATCGCGGAAATGTCCTATTTCTGGCGTCTGGTAGGTGTTACCTCGCTGAATCCCAATCCGGTGGATCATCTGCCCATTACCGTCTGCGGTTGGGCCGTCATATTCTGCAGCTACATGGTAATCGGCAAGAGCCAGACTTTGTTTGATATTTCCTACTTCTGGCTGTTCTCCGGCTCCATTTTTGCGCTGATCACCCCCACAGTCATCACCTATACCGGTCCCACCCGTTTCCGTTACTATCAGTTCTGGCTGGAGCACACCCTGGGCTATGTGGCCATTTTCTATATGATTTTCGTCCACAAGATGCGGCCCAATTGGAAATCCATGCTAAAATCCTACATTGCGCTGATCGTGCTGGCCACCATCGCTTACTTCGCCAACAGCATGATCGGTCCCGGTGCCAACTATCTGTTCATGGCAAAGCCGGAGGATACCCCTTCCGTTTTGGATGTGCTGCCTCCTAATTTTGCCCTGCGGTTGGCAGTAATGGTGCTGATCGTCACCTTCCTGTTCAGCCTAGCCTACCTGCCCTGGTTCTTGAAGGACAGAAAGACAAAAGCAAAATAACAAAAGGAGGCACAATGTGCCTCCTTGGTTACTTATTCGGTTTCGTTCTACATCCGTACCGGATGCATCCCGAACCCGAGGGACTCTCCCACGGCCTAAAAAGTGTCCATTCCATGATGGTACACCGGAAGGGACTCGTTTGCATCAAGTTTTCATTTATCGTAATCTGTTTTGGTTTTCATCCACATCCGTACCGGATGCGTCCGAAAACCAAAGGACTCTCCCACGGGCTAAAAATATGCCACCGGCATATTTTTACACCAGTCTGCGGACTGGTGCCGCCCTTTCGAGTCCCTTCCCGCGCGGAGCGCGAAATAAAGAAGAGGATACCCGTTGGGTATCCTCTTCTTTATTTGCGTAAGAACAACTAAAAGTAGCGTAAGTAGGGGTAAAAACGACCAAAAGTAGTGTAATTATTCTTGTTCCATCATATATAAATCAATGTCAATTTCTGTTCTTGTAGCGTGGCAAAAATCAATTGTTTTCAACGAAGGTGCAAGACAGGGGTTTGTGTTGCCGGCATATATTGTAGGAACGATTTCCAAGGTAAAACTCACATCAAACTCTTCCCTGATTCTGTTCAACAAATCCATCTTATCCAAAAGTGGGGCGATAGTTTTTTGCATTTGGTTTTCTGTCAGCACATCATATTCCTCACAACGCCCAATTTCCCAAGATGCAAAATCGTATTCCGTTCCATTTCGGCGCTTATCACCGATTTTCCAAAACCTGTCAGGCTGTAACCCTAATCGTATTGTTATAATATCCGGATCAAAATCTCCGGTAATTCTAAAGTATGTGTAACAGCTGTTTTCTGTCATTTTACATTCTCCTTTGCGGTTTTGCAGGATGCGATCAGCAGTCTGCGAATATTGCCACAAAGCTTCTCTGTGTATTGATATGTGGTGATATCGATTCTTTTGGTTTCGTACATCAATTTTAACCAATAACTTGTTTCGTTGGATTCTTTTAAAGCAATTTCTAATTTCGCTACAAAATCCTTTTTACTATGAGCATATTGTGCTTCGTGGATATTTGCGCCAACCGATGTGCCTGCTCGCGCGAGTTGATCGGTCATATAAGAACTTTTGGGCGCAGTTACGCCATCTACAAGATTAACGATTGCTACTGCAAACTCAAAAGACAAGTCAAGTAATTTGTTTTCAGACATAAAAGCACCTTCTTTCAATGCAATTATATCATAATTTGTTATGATTTTCAATGATATATCGCTTGCACGATATGATATACGGCAAAGCCGTATGATATACTTGCTACGCAAGTATGATATAATATCCGTTCCGCCATATGCCGAAGGCATATATCATCCACC
>JAZRBW010000098.1:0-33638 GCA_045635305.1 Faecousia sp.
AGGAAACCAACTGATGCAGTGTTTTGAAATCTAACCTATCCCAAGCACATGGGGCCAGGCATCCGCCTGGCCCCGTTTTTACGACTGTGGGAAAAATAAATTGGGATTTATCGCACACCTTGCGGTGTGCAGTAGGGAACGCTGCCCTCAGCGTTCCGACCGCGAAGCGTCATTTTTTGATGCAAGTTAACGATTTAGGGGGCATCGAACCCCCTAAATCGTTTCGGAACGCTGAGGACCGCGTTCCCTACAGCACACCGCGAGGTGTGCGATAAATCCCAATTTATCTTATTCCAAACCTCTCAGGTACAAACCACGGGTACAGGCACCGGGATCAAAGGGCGTATGGGTGATACACGATGCCACCACATGATCCACTTCCTTGGCATTTTCCGTGGTAAAGTGCAGCCGCATGGCCCAAAGACCCAGCCTTGCCAAATCATTCTGCCGATCCAGCCAATTGAGCTTCTTGCCGTTGAGCAGCACGCTGCGGCAGGAATTGCCGTCGCGGATCACCGGGAACTCCGCACCGGTCTTGTCCACCAGCTTTGCCGCCCCCATATGGCAGGCACATTCTCCGGTTTTGCCCTTGAACAGGCAATTTTCCGTCACCATCAGCGGCAAACGGCCATAAGCCAGCAGCTGACAGGGCACAGCCTTGCTGATGTCCCGCACCTGGGGCAGGGTCATTTCAAAACTCAGCGTGGCAGAGCGCAGCTCCAAATCCCGCAGGGTCTGCATGGCCAGAGAATTGTAAATATTCAAACCGAAATCGCCGTGGATCTCCATGCCTGCTTCCCGGGCAGGGATCATCAGGCCCAGATTTCCCACCAAAACCTGCCGCACGCCCTGGGCGCGGACACTGCGCAAAGCATCCCGGATGGCGTTCATTTCCCCGTCATGGACGATACGGGGCAAAGATGCCGCCACTGGCACACGCTTCGCCAGTTGTCGGGTAAAATCCAGATCAGCCGCCAGAATGTGCAGCGGCACATACAGCATAACGGGATTCAGCTTCAACAGCTTTGCCGTGATCTGCTCCCGGGTAGTAACCGAAACAGTAAAATCCGGCCGTTCCTTGTTGCCGGTGAAATGGGGCATTTTTCGCATTCTCAACAGCATTGCTGTATCCCGGCGGCCACGGATGGCAGTCAGCTGGTTCAGGCAATCCCGCCGCAGAGAATTGATGGCTGCTGCGCTCAGGGTCAGACCCGGCGTAATTTGAGAGGTAACAACGCCACAATGATAAGGCGTACCGCCGGTTTTGGCTAAACGGGATGCCAAGTCCTCGTGGGTCAGTAACTGGGTACGGGCCACCTGGGGTACAGGACCGTCCACCGTACAGGTACGGCCTTCCGGGTCCGTAACGGTCAGGCTGCTGAATTCCGGACAGATCACGGCGTGGAATTTCACATCCACCAACTGATTTTCCACCGCCTCATAGCTCTGGCGAGCCAAGCGCAGCCAAGTGGGGTCTTCCGCTTTCTCCTCCCGGATGCCAAACATTCCCTTGCCCAGATTGCCGGTATAGTAGCCATCGGTAAAGCCCTGGCGGTTAAATGCAGTCAGCAGCGCATCCATCATGGGTCTGCTGACGCTGCCGGTGTTCAGCGCCTTGCGGTACACATCCGTGACCGCCGCCACATATTCGGGTCGCTTCATGCGGCCCTCCAGTTTAAGGGAGGCCACGCCCATCTGCTCCAGTTCCCGCAGATAGGACACCAGGCAGTTGTCCTTCAGACTCAGCGGATACCGGTTTTCCCGGCGGCTGTAGCCATAGCATTGGCGGCAGGGCTGGGCACAACGTCCCCGGTTACCGGAGCGGCCGCCAATGGCGCTGGAAAGATAGCATTGCCCGGAATAGCTCATACACAGCGCACCGTGGGCAAACACCTCGATCTCAATAGGAGAATTGCGGCAGATATTGCGAATCTCCTCCCGGCTCAGCTCCCGGCTCAGCACCACCCGGCTAAGGCCCATGGCAGCACAAAACAGCACACCGCTCAGACTGTGGATGGTCATCTGGGTGGAGCCATGGATAGGCACCTTGGGGGCAATACGCCGGCACATCTGCACCACGCCCAGATCCTGAACAATAAAGGCATCCACACCGCTGGCAGCGGCATGGCGGATCAGCTCGGTGCATTCCTCTGTTTCCCGGTCAGAAACCAGGGTGTTGACCGTCAAATGTACCTGAACGCCGCGAATATGACAGTATTTGATGGCCTCAACCAGCGACTGAGGCGTAAAGTTTTTTGCGCTCTGGCGGGCATTAAAGGTGCCACAACCCAGATATACGGCATTTGCACCGTTCTGCACAGCAGCGTACAAAGCCTCCATAGAGCCCGCAGGGGCCAGCAATTCAATCATAGCAATACTCCCGTATGGTATACTTGGTTACATTATAACACAATCCAGAGCACAGCGCTACCCCGTTAACATAAATTTTCCGAAAATTTCAAATTTTCGTTTATCGTTCCCTCATTTGGTCATTGCGAACCAGTGCGCACACTGGTGTGGCAATCCCCAAAGGTTTTAGACAGTACTTTTCAATACGATTTTCTCTCTAACCTGGGGATTGCCACGTCGCCTTCGGCTCCTCGCAATGACCGAATGAGGGAACGATAAATCCCAATTGGGCGCACAAAAACATCCCACGGCGGTAAGCCGTGGGATGCGGTATTTTGCAATATCTTATTTCTTGGCCTTCAGCTGCTTTTTCAGCCAATTCTTACCGGTCACAAAACGCTCAACAATATAGCTGACAACATAGTCACCGGAGGCATTGAGCATCGTAGCAGGAGGATCCACCAAATAACCCAGGGCAATGGCAATGGGATAGGCAGTAGCCAGATGCTCCGGGAAGAAGGCTGCGCACAGCACCAGTTCGCCGGTGCCACCGCCACCGGGGATACCGGACATGGCTACAGAAGAAGCGACTGCCACAAAAATTGCCAGTACTGCTTCACTTGCACCGAAATCTTTGCCCAGAATACCGAACACAAAAGCCACCTTCATGATGGCGCTCATAGCAGAGCCATCCATGTGCATGGTAGCGCCCAGAGGCAACGTAATGTTGGAAACATCCTTGGAAATGCCGGTATTGTCAGCCGCTTCCATATTGGTGGGAATGGTAGCAACGGAGGAGCAGGTGCCGAAGGATACCACAGCAGGCTTGAACAGATTCTTGAACATGGTCTTGACAGCACCCTTGCCACCGCCAAAGCGGGCATACAGAGGGAATGCCAGGAACATATATACAAAGCTGACAACATAGTAGATACCAACAGTCTTGGAGTAGTCGCCTACCAGCTGAGGGCCGTACTCAGCAACCAGCGCGGCAAAGAAGCCGAAGAAACCGATGGGCGCATAGTAGGAGATCAGCTTCACCATCTTCAGCAGGGCAGCGGTTGCGCCTTCCAGGAACTTGGCAACGATATTATCCTTGCCACCGGAGGTTTGCACACCGAAACCAAACAGAACAGCAAAAATCAGCAGAGGCAGGATCGCCTTGCGGCTCAGCAGTTCTACAAAATCACCTTTTGTGAAGAAGGCCACAATCATATCGCCCACGCTCATGGCTTCATCCACTTCGCCGGGCACAGGATTATAGTCACCGGCCACCAGAGGAATAAACCGCACCACCAGATACATGACGGTGGCTGCGATGGTAGCAGTAACAACGAAGGAAGCCACGGTAATGCCCATGACCTTGCCGGCCTTCTTTGCGTTGCTCATATTGGCTACAGCCGATGAGATGGAGCAGAACACCATAGGAACTACCACACAGAACATCATATTGATGTACAGCGTGCCCAAAGGCTTGAGCAGCATGGCGTCCTTCCACAGTGCACCCACTGCGCAGCCGGCCACGATGCCGAGAATCATGAGGATCATAAAACCGTAATTTTTCAAAAAGTTTTTCATGGCACTTACCTCCCGGTAATTTTCTTAATTATCATACACCGCAACACTTGCAAAGTAAACGCAATTTATGCTATACTTATTGCAAATCCTGCTATACTGTCAAATTGGGATTTATCGCTGTGTTGAACCACCCGAAGGTATGTCATTGCGAGGAGCCACCGAAAGGTGGCGACGTGGCAATCTCCCGGTACAAACTGCTGTCATGTTGATACTTATCGATGGGTTGTATCAGGAGATTGCCACGTCGCTTCGCTCCTCGCAATGACATGTTGGTCGATAGGTTTTCATAAATCAACAGCACGATAAACGAAAATTTGAAATTCTCCATTGGGAGGCATGGTTATGTCAAACGACAATTACGAGAAAAAAGGCTATCTGCTGGAAGATTTTCGCCTGTTCCACCTGCGGGGCGCCCAGGGTGTAAAAGCGGAATATCACTACCACGAGTTCTGCAAGCTGCTGTTGTTGGTATCCGGCACCGGCGGCTACAGCGTAGAGGGTCAGCGCTATGCCCTGCAGCCCGGCGACATCGGGCTGGTGGGCAGCCGGGCTGTGCACCGCCCCGAATTCGCACCGGATGCGCCTTATGAGCGGATCATCGTCTACATTGACCCGGAATTTCTGCGGCAGCGTTCCACCGCTGACTGCGATCTGGCCGCCATCTTCAGCGGCAAAAACGGTCATGTGCTGCGCTCCGGCAAGCAGCAACGGCTGCTGAATCTGGCCTCTGCGCTGGAGAATGCCCTTTCCGGAGCCCAATACGGTCGCATCATTCTGAGCACCGGCGCGTTGCTGCGGCTGTTAGTGGAAATCGGTCGGGAGCAGGCCAGCAGCGGACAAAATCCCACACCCCTCGCCCCTGCGGACAGCCGGGTTATACAAATGATGGAGTACATCCGCATCCATGCGGCCGAAGATTTGACCATCGATACGCTGGCAGAGCATTTCTATTTGAGCAAATACCACATGATGCACCTGTTCCGGGAAGAAACCGGCCAGAGTATCTACAGCTATCTGACCCAGCAACGACTGATCCATGCCCGGACGCTGATTGCTGACGGTATGCGAGCCACGGAAGCAGCCTTCCGCTCCGGTTTCGCCACCTACAGTTCCTTTACCCGTGCCTACGGCAAGCAGTTCGGCGCAACCCCCACCGGCCGCAACCGCAATGCCAAACTGCGGGACGAAACTTATGAATAAGCATAACTTGGGATTTATCGCACACCTCGCGGTGTGTGTAGGGAACGCTGTCCTCAGCGTGACCACCGCGAAGCGGCATTTTTTGATGCAAGTTAACGATTTAGGGGGCATCGAACCCCCTAAATCGTTTCGGAACGCTGAGGACAGCGTTCCCTACGGGCGTGTTTGAAACACAGCGATAAACGAAAATTTGAAACAGAAAAATCCCCGCTGCGGCAAACAGCGGGGATTTTTCGCGAAAGGGATTTGGAAAGAAGAGAGGTAGAAAAGAGGATTTTCTAAGATTGGCACGGTTCACGGCTTCCGCGCCTTTCATGGTTATAGCATAATTGCCACTTTTGAACAGCTCATAACCAATTTGAAAACAAAAAACAACATTTTTGTGAACAAATCGCGACAAAACGTCCCCTGTAGCAAAGGCCACAGGGGACATCCAATTTATTTGTCACTGGGCAGCACACCCGGCTTAACAGCCACTGCGTGGGTGCTGGTGTTTATATTCAGCCGAACACCATCATCCGTGAAATAGTATTCCTGACCGTTGATCATCTGTTTTCCGGTCACCATCAGGCCATTTTCATCGAAGTAGTAGGTCTTACCGTCCACCTCTACCCAGCCGATCGCCATGGTGCCGTCAACGCCGATATAGTAGGTGCCCTCGCGCTGCACCAGCCAGCCGGTAAGCATGGAGCCGTTGGCATTAAAGTAGCAGCGTTCGCCGTCAATAACCGTCCAGCCGATTGCCAGGAAGCCGTCAGCGCCCTGGTAATAGGTCACACTGTCCACCTGGAAGAAGCCTTCGGGACGAACACCGTCCTGCACATAGTAGGTACGGCCATTTTCCTGATACCAGCCGGTCACATCACCGGCCGCCACCCAACGGGCATAGAGCGTCATCTTGCTCTCCAGAACGTACTCTTCGTCCACCTTTTCGCCGTCGGCAGTATACCAGCCGTCAAACACATAGCCTTCGCGCTCCGCGCCGGGCAGTACGCCAAGAGGCTGGCCCAGGGTCATTTCCGCAGCATTGAGCTCGGAAACGCCACCGGCCGCGTCAAAGGTAATGCCGGCGGTCTCACCCTTCTTTTCCACCACCTGGAAGTCGGACTTCCACAGCTTGATGGTCTGCCATTCGGTCTGCAGCGCGCCGTCGGCATAATAGTGGTTGCTTACCACCGCTGCCAGCTCATAGTGATAGCTGCCAATATCCAGCAGCTTAAAGGTCAGCCGCTTGGCGACCTTGGACTTGTACAGGGTGTAATCATTCAAAGAAACAGGGGCGTTGGTGGTCATCATGTGGGTCATGCCGTCTTCGTCCACCCGATAGACCTGGGCGCGGACAGAAACGATGCTCACATACTTACCGGTGACGCTGCCCTTAATGCTGAAGCTGCTGCCCTCTGTCAGCACCGTAGGTGCCTTGACGCTGTCCACCGCCACATCATCATAGCGCATGGACTGCACCACAGTGTCATCCGCCCGGACATAACCGATTTGAGAATCCTCCACCTGATACCAGTATTCACCCTCCGTGTTGCGGTACATACCGATTACGCTCAGGCGCTCGCCCTCCTGCATCTGGCGCAGGGGCTGAGAACGGTCATCCACCTCTGTGGTGCAAGGCGCACTGTAAAGGGTGGTGGCAGCGATGGTATTGGCATACAAATAGGCGTTCAGGAACAGACATTCCTCTTCGTAGGTCTTCAGACCGAAGTGAACCAGGCCCTCATAGGTACACCAGGAGTTATAAGATTTTGCAAACTCAGCAATGGTAGCAGTCACGCATTCGCCCTCAGCGAAATACTTGCCGCCAATCTTCATACCGAAACTTTCGGCAAAATACACCACACCGTCCACAATGGCGTAGATAAATACAGCGTGGCCATATTTACGGCCTGCAGAGGTATTGGTTCTCTGGAAACCTACCATAATGTTGTAAACATTCTCAGTGCCGTTGTTGCTGAGCATATTCAGCGCAGCTTCCAACTTGTACTTCTTGGCAGAGTAGGCTTTCACGCGATAGCCACCGGAAGTATAATCCATTCCCTTGAAATAGTCATACTTCTGGTTGCCGTCGCTACCCACAACCTTGGTGACGATACCAAGAACGCGCATCTGCCAGTCAACCGCTGCTCCACACCAGCCGTGGAAGGAGCTTCTTTCGGTCTTTTTCAGAGCTTGTTTATATGTAGATTCCACCAGTGCGGAAATTCGCTCAGCTTCCGTAGTTGCCACAGAGGATGCTCTGTTGGGAAGCAGACTGGCAACGAGCAGCGTTACCAGCAGCAGGGAAGCGATCCGCAGGATCTTCTTGTGCATGAAAGCATTGTCCTTTCGTTTTTTGGTGTTCAAATTCAATAGATATGCCTAAAATAGGCGTAGCAAAGCACGGTATCCACACCGCATTCGCGAGAATTATAGCATACACAAACACAAAAATCAAGAACATTTTGTTAAAAAATGGTTATTTTTCCATAAAAATACTGTTATTTTCCGCTCTTTCCGAACAAAACCGTTGCCGTTATGCAAAAGGCAATCGTTCCCCTTTTTCCGCGCCTGCTTTTCCTTTGCGGCATTGACTTTTGCGCATATTTACTATATACTATAGTAAAAAAGAAACTGTCCTTTGTACATAGTGTTGGGCGGGCGGCTCCGCCCCTGTTTTTTTGGATATTCGCCGGCATGCATACATCCAAATGCGCCCCGGCTGTATCATACAGTTCTAACCCCTGCAACCCCCAGGAAAGGAAGGAATCCCTATGAAAACAAAGATCCTCGCATTCGTATTGACGCTTGTCATGGTATTTTCCATGGCTCTGAGCGTCTCCGCCACCGAGACACAAAGCGGTGAATTGGTACTTGCCGTTGGCAATGGCAAGGGCACCGTCACCGTCGACGTGTATGTCCAAGGCGGCACAGGCATCACCAATGGTACTGTTGCCCTTACCTTCGATGCCTCTGTGCTGACGGTTGCCAATGTGCAGCCCGGCAACGCCTTTGCTATGCACAGTGTCAACCAGCAGAGCGGCGCTGTGACCCTGTCTTGGGTCGGCAGTGAGCTGACTGCTGAGAAAACGCTGCTGCTGAGCGTACAGCTGGAAGTTGCAGAAGGCACCGATCAGGACCTGATCTACACCGTCTCCGGCAATTGCTACACCGATACCGAATCGGTGGAAGTCGCCTCCGACAGCGTAACCGTTTCCTTCAATGTTCCCGTGGATACCACGGAGCTGGAAAAGGCTATCGCCGCCGGCGAAGCGGTTGACGCATCCGCCTACACCCAGGAAAGCTATGCTGCCGTGACCGCTGCGCTGAACAACGCCATGGCCGTGCTGACCGATAAGGATGCCACCCAGGAAGCAGTGAACGCTGCTGCCAAGGCCATCTACGATGCCATCGCTGCCCTGGAACTGAAGACAGTGGATATGACCAAACTGGCTGCTGCAGTCAAGGCCGCCCAGGATCTGGATAAGAGCCAGTACACCGAAACCAGCTACCAGGCTGTGGAAAAGGCTCTGGCCGCTGCCCAGGCTGTGCTTGCCAACACCGATGCCACCCAGGCAGAAGTGGATGCTGCGCTGAAGGCTCTGCAGACTGCTATGGACGGTCTGAAGCACGTTAACGGTTCTCCCGACACAGGCGACACCGCCCAGACTCTGCTGTGGGCGCTGGTTATGCTGCTGTCTCTGGCAGGCTTCGGCGTTGCCATGGTGGCCATGATCCGCAGTGGCAGAGGCAAGCAGGTCAACCGTTTCCTGTCTTTGGTGCTGGTTGCCGCCATGGCGCTGTCTATGGCACCCATTACCGGCAACGCCATCGTCACCGGCGAAAACAGCGACGATCTGACCTTCCTGAAGAATCTGCAGGATGTATTGAATTCCGAAACCCTGGTTGTCCAGGGCGAAGATAACACCTTTGCCGGCACCGTCAAGCAGGTCATGACGCAAATCTTCAACGTGACCCTGGATCAGCATATGAATACGGATGCCAACACCTACGCTCCTGACGACATCGTTCGTATTCTGGTGGAGTTGGACGGTGATTGCCTGCTGGATCAGGGCTACACCCAGAGCCAGATCAGCGCCTTTGGTGCGCAGGTTGCCAACGATTCCGCAAAGCTGAAAATCGCTCAGGACTATGTTGCCCGCCAGATCGCCGACATGGCTCCCGGTAAGACCACTGTCAAATACAATTACACCGTGGCCCTCAACGGTATTGCCATGTCCGTTCCTTATGGTATCCTGTCCCAGATCCGCGCTCTGGATAATGTTAAGAACGCCTGCATTTGCAGCCAATATGATGCCCCCGAGGCCGCTTCCTCCGAATCGGTTTCTGCCCCCAATATGTACGCCACTTCCAACGGTTTTGGTTCTGCACAAACCTGGCACGAGCTGGGTTACACCGGCCAGGGTATGACCATCGCCATCCTGGATACCGGTCTGGATATTGACCATCCTTCCTTTGTGGATGCACCCGCCAACCCCAGTATGTCCGTGGAAGATGTGCAGGCTGTACTGACTGAGCTGAACGCCTACGGTCTGTACCTCGAAACCAGCGCCATCCCCCTGGAAGCCGAAGACCTGTACCGCAACGAAAAGGTTCCCTATGGCTTCAACTACGTAGACAACAATCTGGAGATCACCCACGACTATGACCAGCAAGGCCCCCACGGCTCTCATGTCGCCGGCACCGCTGCCGCCAACAAGATCGCTACCAGCGATGTGGTGGGTGTTGCGCCCGATGCTCAGATCATCGTTATGAAGCTGTTCGGCGAAAATGGTGGTGCCTTCACTGATGACATCATGGCCGCCATCGAGGACTGTGTCCTTCTGGGTGTGGATGCCATCAACATGAGCCTTGGCTCCAGCGCAGGCTTCACCGATGAGTCCGCACTGATCAACGCCGTGTTCGGACGCATCCTGGATCATGACATGGTGCTGGTGGTTTCCTCTGGTAATTCCACCACCGCAGCTACCGGCAACGCCCAGGGCACCAACCTGAACTACACCTCTGACCCCGATAACGGTCTGGTCAGTTCCCCCGCCACCTACCTGGGCTCCACAGTAGTTGCCTCCGTGGAAAACACCCACGTGATGCTAAGCTACTTTGTTGCCGGCGAGGAAAAGATTGCCTTCTGGGATGCCAACTATACTTTCCACGAACTGGAGGGCACCTATGAATTTGTAGTAATCCCCGGCTACGGCCGCACCGAAGACTATGAGGGCCTGGATCTGACCGGCAAGGTCGCTGTGGTTTCCCGCGGCGGCGGCGACGATATCAATTTCATGGTCAAGCAAGAAAATGCATATCTGGCCGGTGCAGTAGCCCTGGTAGTTTACGACAACACCGACGGTACTTATTTGAATATGTACGACGGTGGTTTCCTGCCCAATGTGTTCATCACCAAGGAAGACGGCGAGAGAATGCTGTCCCAGGCCGTAAACGGCGTGGGCACCATTCAGATCTTGCCCGTGAATGCTCAGATCCCTGTACCTTACTGGTATGCCAACGCAATGAGCGATTTCTCTTCCTGGGGTGTCACCCCCGACTTGCAGCTGATGCCTGATGTCACTGCCCCCGGCGGCAACATCTACTCCTGTATCAGTGACGGTGAATACGCCACCATGAGCGGCACCTCCATGGCCGCCCCCCACATCACCGGTATGAGTGCCCTGGTACTGCAGTATCTGCACGATGTGTACCCGGAGCTGGACGACGCAACCTATCACACCATTGCCGAATCCCTGATTATGTGTACCGCCATGCCGCTGATTGACGCAAACGGCATTCTCTATTCCCCCAGACAGCAGGGTGCCGGTTCCGCCAACGTCTATAACGCTATCACCTCTCCCGTGTATCTAACCAGCTATCAGAAGGCCACCGGCGAACTGACTCCCAAGGCTTCTTTGGGTGATGACCCCCAGCGCACCGGTTACTTCACCTTCTCCTTTGATATGCACAACCTGACTGGCACCGCACAGGCTTATACCCTGGATGGCTCCCTGCTGACAGATCAGGTTCTGGAATACGAAGGCAAGAAGTACCTGAGCGAAACCGGCCGCAACCTCAGCGGCAGTGTAACCTTCGAAGTGCTGGATACCCAGCTGTACACCCAGTACGACATGAACCGTGACGGTCACACCGACATGGACGACGTTCAGTTCATGCTGGATGTATGCAGCGGTCTGATGACCTCCTCCATGGATATGGATGTCAACGGCGACGGTGTCTTCAACACCATGGACGCCCAGGCACTGTACCTGATGCTGCTGGACGGCTTCGAAGCACAGACCATGGTCACTGTCCCCGCCAACGCCACCATCACTGTTCAGGTAACCATCCAGCTGTCTGCAGAAGATATGGCTTACATGGACGCCAACTACGAAAACGGCATTTATGTTGACGGTTTCGTCCGCGCCTATGCACAGAATGAAGGCGCCGTTGACCTGAGCCTGCCCTTCATGGGCTTCTACGGTGGCTGGAACGAGGCCCCCGTCTTCGACATCGGTTGGTACTACGAAGACCAGGATACCGTAGAATACAATCGCTACCTGCACGTGATCTTCGCCACGCTGGGTGACACCGGTGAATACGGCGGTTTGGGCATGAACCCCTACCTGCCCATGAAGGAAGACCCCTACAACCCCGAGCACAATGTTCTGTCCCCCAATGGCGACGGTTTCTACGATTATATCCCTGAAATGTATATCTCTCTGATGCGTTCGGCGGAACTTTTGGACTTCACCTGGACCGATGATATCACCGGTGAGCAGCTGTTCTATGATTACTACGCCTACGCCAGAAAGAGCTTCTATGTGCCGGCATACGGCATGTGCGCCCCCCTCATTTACAGTCAGGGCGGTCTGCAATCCTTCACCATGTATGACGAAAAGGGCAACCTGATGGTGGAAGACCTGCAGCACCTGACTCTGACGATCCGGGCTTTCCTGGATGACGGCGATCTAGATGATGTAGCAGTGGACGAAAATGGCAACCCTCTGCCCGATCACGCTTGGGCTGACGGTGTCATGGAAATTCCCGTAGTCATCGACTTGAAGGCTCCCACCATGGATTTGGATAGCCTGAAATATTACACTGAGAATGGCCGCAACTATGTGACCTTCCAGATCAGCGATAATTACGACATCGCCGCAGTAGTCACCACCACTGTTGGCGGCGGCGTCTACGACTACATACCCGTGGACACCAAAACCGAGGGTGTCAACGGTGAGAGCGCCACCATCACTCTGGATATTACCAATTACGACGCTTCCTTCCGGATCGTCCTGGGTGACTATGGCTGCAACGAAACCCATTACGAACTGACCAATGTGGGTAACGAAGGCCTGGCAGAAAATGAATTCTTTGCCTTCCGCCGCTACTCCACACCCGAAATCAACGGTTCTCTCTACGCAACCAACGCCCTCAATGGCTGGTACTCCTTCTTTAATGCAGACCAGATGCTGATGCACACTGCACAGACTGAATCTCTGGAATCCACCGTCTATGCAGCCGAATATGTGGACGGCTACATCTTCGGTGCTCAGGCCGGTCCCGACGGCTATAACACCCTGTTCGTTATGAACGCCGGCAGCTGGGATCGCACCGACCTGGGCGATGCACGAGCAATGTACCAAACCGTATACGAGTGGCCCGGCCGCACCGACTACACCTACTTCCCCCTGAAGATGGTCGCACTGGACATGGCCTATGACTACACTGGAAACACCATGTACATCCTGGCCAATGCTATGGAGCACGAAACCTACTTCCCCGAGGGCGAAGTAAACATTCTGCTTTCCATGGATCTGATCACCGGTCAGATCACCATCCTGGGCAAGATCTTTGCTGAGGAAGGCGAGGAGCTGCTGGCTCTGACTTTGGCCTGTGACAATTCCGGCACCCTCTACACCATCAACTACGAAAACGGCAAGCTGTATACCATCGACAAGATCCCTGCCGAAACCACTCCCCAGTATGGCTACGGCAGCTACATGGCAAAGTGCATCTCCACCGGCGATGCCAAGTACTACCCCGCCGCCTACACCCAGTCCATGACCGTCGACCACGAAACCGACAAGCTGTACTGGGCCGGCTACCAAGGCTACGTTGGCGTTGCCTACTTCATTGAGCTGGATAAGTCCACCGGTGATGTGGTTGGCATGACCGAAACTGCAGACAACGCAGAAATGGTCGGTTTGTTCAAGCCTTGGACCTCCGGCAACAACGAAGTTCCCACCGGCATTTTGAAGTCCATTTCCCTGAACCGCGACGCCCTGTACATGAATGTTGGCCAGAACGCGACCCTGTCTGTGAAGGCACAGCCCTACAACGCCAAGGTCGGTCAGGTCACCTATACCAGCTCCGACGAATCCGTTGCCACCGTCAATGAATACGGTATCGTTGTGGCTACCGGTATCGGTTCTGCCACCATCACCGCCACCTGCGGTGTCCGCAAGGCCACCTGTCTGGTCAGCGTTTCCAACGTCAGCGGCACCCTGTTCGGTCACTCCGGTGACTACTGGCTGGTAATGGATGCCGGCCGTCCCGACCAGTCCAACCAGATCGTTGACGCCATGGAGCTGGACGGTGAGGTCACCGCCTCCGCTTACCGCGACGGTTATCTGTTCGTCAGCGCCCTGAAGACCGACTATGACGCAGACGGCAAAGCCATTTACACCACCAACCTCTACAAGCTTGACGCCAGCACCCTGCAGGGCGATCTGTTGGGCAGCTACAGCGGCAAGACCACCGCACTGGCATTCAATTATGCAGACGGTTTCCTGTACGGCCTGACCTACAACGAAACCTACGATGCCGATTGGAATACTACCATCAGCTATCACCTGGTCCGTGTGAACATGGACACCGCAGAAACCCTGTTTGTCGCCACCTTGGACGACATCTATCCTTACTCCGATCTGTCCGGCCGCTACGCCACCTGCTCCGGTGCACTGGCCATTGACTACGAGGGTAACTTCTATGTCAACGGCAAGAACGGCTCCACCAGCACACTGGCACGTTTCAACCTGGATGAGAACGATCGGGTCGTAAACATCACCACCTACGCTGGCTTCCAGGCTCCCCATACCGGCGGCAACGCCATGGTATGGTCTCAGCGCAACGGCGGTCTGCTGTATGTCAGCGGTGATAATCTGTACTGGGTAGATGTGAGCGACATGACCGATGTCACCGTCATCGCACTGGGCACCATCCGCGGCGCAAGCAGCACCGTTCTGGCTCTGGCCATTCCCATCACCGCAGAACCGGAAGTAGAGGGCGCTGCTCCCACTTCCATCACCCTGAAGGACAGCTATGACGTTCCCGAGGGTGAAACCATCCGAATTGCTCCCTCTCTGAATCCCTGGAATGCTGTTGGCAACTATGTATACACCATTGCTGACGAAACCATCGCCAAGGTCAACGAGAATGGCGTTGTCACCGGTCTGGCCATTGGTCAAACCACCCTGACCGTCACCGAAACCACCTCCGGTTTGACCACCTCTACCACCATCCAGGTCGTTAAGAATCCCGGTTACCTGTACGGCTATCTGCAGGCTAGCCTCAGTGCTGGCATTCCTCTGGAATCCTGGGGTAAAGTGCCGATTTCCAACCCCGGCAACTACTCCTTCATGCACTACGGCACATATGATCTGACCATCTATGCAGCCGCATACTACGACGGTCTGGTTTACGCTGTGGGTATGCATAACCTGGGCGGCCACTACGCATTCACCGTTAACCCCTCCAACTTCGGCTACAATATCGCCTGCGAAGTGGACGTTCTGGTTCGCGCTTTGACCTTCGACTACACCACCGGCACTATGTACGCCCTGGCAAGCAGCGAGACCATTGCCGGCGGCCTGTACCAGATGAATCTGAACACCATGGAAATGACCTTCCTGGCAGACAATGATCTGGGTGCTGAACTGGTAGCCATGACCTGCGATGCCGAAGGCAGACTGTTCGCCTCCGATGTCCAGGGCAACCTGTACGCCATGGATAAGCAGACCGCAAAGCTGACCCACACCGGCATCACCAGCCGTGGCAGTATGTATCTGTCCAGCCTGACTTACGACTACAACAACGATACCATCTACTGGGCAAACGGCGGCAATCTGTATGATGTGAATGTGGATGCAGGTACCATCATCTCCATCGGTTATACCGATTGTATCATCAGTGGTATGTTCTCCGTTCCCAGACACAAGCTGGAAGTTCCCGAAACTATTGAAGCCTCCGGCGTGGTTATGCAGGAAAAGAACACCGTAGCAGTTGGCAACAGCCTGGCCATTAACGCAGTGGTCCTGCCCGTTTCCGTGGCCACCGTGGATCAGACTCTGGTCTGGACCACCAGCAACGCAGCCATCGCCACCGTAGACGCAAACGGTGTTGTTACCGGTGTCGCTCCCGGCGTGGCCTACATCACCGCCACCGATGTAAACGGCAATTCTGACACCATTATGATTACCGTCACCGAGAACGAGCGTTTCTTCTACGGCTACGATGAAATGAGCAATTCCTGGATCCGCTTCGACATGGACGGCAAGGTTCTGGAAACCTGGGCCGATGCCAAGGAGCTGAGCCCCATCGTTGCCGCTCGCTACATCAACGGTGTGCTCTACGCCTACGATGCAGACGGTTACTTCTACACCATCGACACCGAAACCTTCCAGCGCACCCTGATGGGCAACGGCATCCACGGCCTGACCACCAGCCTGGAAGCTTGGGATCACACCCATGACGAGCAGATCTACTTCGTTGACAATGTGCCCTACAAGATGATCGACATGACCTACAGCACCGTCACTGACGAATTCGGTGTAGAAACCACCACAATGTACGGTGTCATGATGGCCTGGAACATCTCCGATTGGCGTGACAGCTTCTCCTACAAGATCGCTGAGCTGGATATGCAGACCGGTGAAATCACCCGTTTGATCACCGAAGATGAGATGGTAGACGGCATGAGCCTGCGTCCCACCAACCTGATCTACCGCAACGGCAGCCTCTACACCATCAACGGCTACGTCACCGGCTTGGTCACCCGTGTGGATCTGGAAACCGGCAGTCTCACCGGTGTCTCCATCTGTCCCAGCTACTGGGGTGACTTCAACGGCGGCCGTTCCCTGATGGAAGACCCGCTGACCGGCGAGGTTTACGCCATCCGCGATATGCGTACCGACTACATCGGTACCCCCGGTTACACCGGCGATGTTGCCTCCTCCGTGCTCTACCGCATTTCTTTGGGTGTGGCTTATGTGGATGAGGTCGCAACCATTACCGGCAACGTCCGTTTGACCGGCCTGTTCATCAAGTAATCCCTATTCAAAACATCGGGGCCACGGTAATTTTCCGTGGCCCCATTATTTTTCACTTGCAAAAATGATCTCCTGCACATATACTGAATAATAGGAATGTGATAAGGAGGAAATCCTATGAAGTTGGTTCTTCTGACAGCCCTTGGTGTGGGTGGCGCTACCATTTTTGGCTCTGCACTGGGCTTTTTCTTTCAAAAGTTCTCCCAAAAATTTGCGGATATGGTCCTCAGCTTTGCTGCCGGTGTTATGATGGCAGCTGCCGTTCTAGGCCTTGTGATACCGTCGCTGGAATTTGGCGGCCAATTTGCTGTTTTGATTACGGTTGCGGGTATTTTTGCCGGCGCAATATGCCTGAATCTCATCGACAAACTGGTGCCCCATCTGCATCGGATGGTGGGTTCCGATATCGAGCCCCACAAAAATTCCAATCTCAGCAAGGTGCTGCTGTTCGTCACCGCTATCGCCATTCACAACCTGCCGGAGGGCATCGCCGCCGGTGTCAGCTTCGGTGCAGGCAATGATGCCCATGCCCTGGTCATCGCAGGCGGTATTGCGCTTCAAAACATCCCGGAAGGCATGGTCATTATCGCGCCCATGCTGGCCGCCGGTATCTCTCCAAAAAAGACCTTTCTGTGCGCCATGCTCACCGGTGTGGTTGAAGTCGTCGGCACACTGCTGGGCTATTTTGCCCTGCAGATCGCAGCCGCCATTCTCCCCTTTGCTCTGGCCTTCGCAGGCGGCACCATGCTCTATGTTGTCAGCGATGAGATGATACCCATGACCCACAAAGAAAACAGCTCCACTGGTGTCACCTACGCCCTGCTGGCCGGCTTCTGTGTCATGCTCATCAGCGATGTACTGTTGGGGTAATAGCAGAAAACAAAAATCCACCGGTTCGAAAACCGGTGGATTTTTATTAGATTAATTTAGCCCAAACCTGCAAGGTACTGCAGAATGGCACGGGCATCACGGGCATTGACGCGGCCATCAGCATTGAAGTCAGCCGCTGCCAAGCTTTCCTGGCTGAGTTCTTCCAAGCCTGCCAGATAACGCAGCAATGTACGGGCGTCACGGGCGTTGATGCGGCCATCGCCGTTCACATCGCCCTGGCTCACCAGAACTTCTGCCGCACCGCAGTGCTCACAGGTTCCGTCCACATACTTATGGTCATAGACCACAGAAGCAGTAAAGGTCACATCGCCACCGATCACAATAGAGCCATTGAAGGAGTTGACATTGACCAGAACCACGTCACCGGCACGAACAGATACCGTAATCACATTGCCCTGAGAGGGATCATACCATTCGGCCCAGGGATCCACATTCACATTCTGCACAGAGGCCATCCACGCTGCCTCAGGCATTGTCAGCGTCAGGATACCATCGCAGTCAGCTGTCCATGTAAAATTGTAGCCGTCCCAGTTTTCCCGTTCCGTTTTTGCCACATTCTTGCCAATTACCATTTCCTGAGGGTTTTGCTCGCTGCCCAGCGGATAATAATAATCCAGTGTAAATACAGCACTTTCTGCATCGGCATTGCCAATTTGGATCGTAGTGTAGTAGGTGGCCACAGGAACCGAAACCACACCATTTTCAGGCTCATAGCAAGTGACAACCGTTGTGCCGCTCTCCATATCAAAGCCAGTTACCACTACATAGGCGTTTTCACCGGTAACCGTAAAGGTTGCGCCGCCAAAATCATACAGCAGATAGTACAGCACCGATCCACCGGGAATTTCCAGACTCTGCGTGGGGCAATCCGCCATGCGCAGCTCCACAGGCAGTTCCTCGGTGCCCAGTTCAGGCACATAATCACCGCTGTAACTCAGATTCAGCACAGCGCTCCAACCAAATTTATACCAATTCTTGTCCACAACTTCCTCGCTATGGGCCCAGGAGAAGGTATAAGTCTGGCCTTCCACCACTTCCACAGAGCCGAAGTACAGGCCGTCCAGCAGTTGACCATCCACGGTCAGCCGGGTGTAGGTCTCCCATTCGTTCATGTAATCCATGTTGTCTTCATAATCATAGTTGCCCATGGCAAAGTTAAAGGCAGTTACGGAGATGTACAGGGTGCCGGTGTGGGTAGCGGTGTAGGTATAGACGGAAGCCTCGTCCGTATCCCAGGGCAGCTCGATCTCATTGTCACCATCTACCAACTGTCCGCTGGTGGCTGCCGTAACCACGCAAGCCATACTGAGTAACAAGCTCAGCACCAGCAACAGGCTCATGATCTTCTTCATAAATATCCTCCTTGATTTTGGGAGTAGGGGTGGCCTTTCGCCACCCCTTTTTTGTTTTCACTCAGTCATCCAGACCACCCGTCACTTGGAAGCTATGGATGGAGGCAATGATATTGTAGCGGCCGGTATTACCCAGATGATAGAACTTTTCAGCACTGACAGTCAGCATTTCACCGGTCGTCTCGTCCAGCTGCGTCAGCTCCGGTACATACAGATACAGTTCGTTGGTAACGCCGTTGTTCCAGTAGTCATACAGGCTCATGGCGAAAATAGGTGCACCATCTGCAGTATAACCACCAAACTCCAGATCGGAGAAATGGTAGGTGATGCGGGGCATTGCATTCTGGCGGTACATATCCGTCAGCGGAGTTTCCTCAATGCAACGGATGTAGAAGACGTTATAAGTGCCATCGCCATTGTCCAATTCAATGATGCCACTGCGCTGGCCACCGGTATAGCTGGTGATCTTGGTGAACGGATCCGTCTCAGAAGTGTAGCTGACAGACCAGGCGTTCTGTGTCTTGGTCAGGCCACAAATTTCGTCGATATACCACAATCTGCCCACATTGTCCAGCACCACCAGGGTCTGAGTAGCATTGTAATTTACATCGTCCACAGCCTCGTTACCCAGGAAGTCCAGCTTGGTGTCTACATAGTGGAAGCTATCACCAATGGTAGTAATGCCGCACATAACGATTTCAGAGCTGGCACCCTGACCGGTCTCGCCGGAAACAAAGTTATCCTCTGCAGCCAGCAAATACTCCAGCATATTGATGCGGTGATAATTAAAGCTGCCGGTGGTTTCATCGAAGGAATCCAGCATCTTCTGCTGTTCCTCGTGGGTCATCTCCAGATCCACAAACAGATACATATTCATGATGGCGGTAAAGGTATCCAGCTGCTCATTATAGGTCATACCAAAGAGCATATCGCCATCCACAGGCATCAGGTAATCCACCACTTCACCGGTTGCGGGGTCAATTTTGTATACCATACCGGTGTTGCCGTACTCGCAGGCCCAGATATAACCGCGGGCGTAAACAGAGGTTGCAATATCCAGACCAAAATTCATAGAATCCGGTGCATGGATGAGATTTCCGTCGATCAGGGTGGCAATGCTATTGTCCATCTGGTATTTATAGAGCTTAGCTCCGCCGGAATTGCCAACGCCTGCGCCCATATTGGAAATGATGCCCTCGATCTCCAGCGTCAGTGCCGTAACTGTAACAGTCAGTGTATCGAAACGAGTTTCATCTGCTGTATTGGTTACTGTAATGGTCGCAGTACCATTGCCCACTGCGGTAATCAGACCGTTTTGGTTCACCATAGCCACATTTTCATCACTGGAAGACCAGATCACATTCTTGTGTGCAGTAAACCAGGGATCAAAGTCAAACATCAGCATTTCCTGAGCGCCCACATTCATATTCACCGTGGTTTTGCGCAGCACAGGCACGCCAATCACCTCAGGATCCATGACGGGCACATTCTGATACATGGCATTGCCAGCCACAGTTTCGGGTTTCAGCGGTGCAAACATACCGCACAGCTCACCGGACAGGGTACCCACGCGGGCATAGGTGCCATTGTCCACATCAATCTTATACAGGCCGGTACGGAAACTATCAATGCTGTCGGCATAGAACTGCCCCCAGTACAGGTTTCCGGTATTGTGGTCATAGGCAATGGACTGGGCGTAGTCCATGGGATCATCCAACGTCATAGCCTTCTTGAACAGCGTACCATAGCTACTGTCATAAGAAGCCCACAGTTCCGTCTTGCCCTTATCGCTGGTGCCCAGCAAATAGATGGTGCCGCTGGCGTCCACCGTGATACCCAGGCCGTACAAGCCACCACGGCTCTGCTTCCAGGTCTCACAGTAGGCTTCCACCACTTCACCTGTGCTTTCATCGGTATGCTTACCCCAGATATTGATGGTATAAATTTCCGTAGTGGGATAGCCATCCGATTCCTCATAGGCCAGCAAACCATAGAGTTCGCCCGTGACGTAGTTATACGCCATATCATGGTATGTATGATCCAGCTGTGCAATGAAGGTGCTTTCAATATTCACCTGATCTTCCAGCAGATCGGCATAACGGAAGCCATACAGCGCGCCGGTTTCTGTTTGTGCAAACACGAAACCATTGACATATTCCGCGGACGTAAACGCCATTGCGTCCAGCGTAATCTGCACTTCATTCGCATCTACGCCTTCATCGAAGGAAACCCAGCCTGTGTTACCTGCCTTGATGTTATACAGATAACCCACCAAGTCGCCATAATCTGTGCCGGCGCCTGCCACATTCAGTGCATACTCTGCTTCATTCAGCGCATAGTCCGCCAGCACGATAGCCAGCTTGCCGCTAATATCCGTAATATCAAAGCGTGCTGTGTAGTTACGGTAACCGTTTTCGTCAAATGCGCCATCCGTTGTGCCCTCAACATGGTAAGTTTCCTCACCGTTGCTGTTGAGCAAGACCACAGCTGCCACAGACAGGTTATCCCGGAAAGCCAGTTCCAGCCAAACCTTGCCATCCTCATCGGTAACCTTCTCCACCTTCAGCAGTTCCGGTGCTGCCAGGTCCACGGTAATCGGCACTTCCCACATATCCGGCGTAGCACCTTCATAATCTCCCACAGCCTCCACCTGCAGTTTCAGGTGGGTATTGTTGGGCAGCGTATTTCCGTCGCTGCCGGTAAAGTTGTACATCCATACTTCGTCGCCCATCCAGGAATAGATGGCGGGCAAAATCTGGCCGTAGGCCGAAGCGTAAACGCTCTTGGGCGCAAACTCCACCGTCTGGTCGTAATAGACCTCACCCGTATCCGCATCCACATAGCGGAAGGTCAGGTAACGGGCATTTCGCAGCAGAGAAACATAAATATCATCGATGGTATCCACATATCCGTCTCCGTTGGGAGAGATGGAAATATGACCCATGTCAAATTCCTCTTCCACATAGGGATTCAAACCGGGATAGAATGCAGCGTGAACACCACCCAGTTCTGTCCAAAGTACGTTCACATACTGGTTACCCACCACCTGCGCAGGCTCCTCGGACTCCTCTTCCTCTGTCTCGGGGCCCATCAGCTCCCAGTAGAAGCCGTCGTCCAGGATAGGTGCTGCATCCCAATCGCCATAGAAGCCCAGATAGGGCAAACTCAGATCCACACCGTTCACGGCATACAGGAAGCTGAAGCCCTCCACATAGCCGCCATTGGGGTAGTAAGTGTCCAAATATTCCTTAGCCTGGGAATACAGGCGGATCTTCACATGAACCTTCACACTTTCACCGGGCTGAACCTGCAGCACTTCTTCCTCAAGATCCGCCTCGGTTTCCAGGCCGACCAGCGCATTTAGATATGCCTGCACGTCATCCATATCCACAGCCTCATTGCTGCTGAGGTCATAGCGGAAGGCGTCTTCCTGCTTTGCAGAAGCTTCCAGGGTCTGCAGATACACCAGGTAGGCATCATACGCATCAGTCACGCCATCGCCGCTGACATCAAACTTCAGCACCAGACCGTCAGACAGTTCTTCCGTTCTGGCCTTCAGCTCTTCAGGGGTGCCGGACATAAAGATGCGATCAGGATAAGCATCCAGAATGGTGTAACCTTCGGTCTGCACCACCGTATCCAGATAGTAATAGAGGGTCTCATTGCCGAAATTATGTACTCGGTAGTAGAAATCGTATCTGCCGGACTTTTCATCGTCATCGCCCAGCTCTGCCTTGGGTACATCGCTGCCATTCACCGTCAAATAGGCACTGGTGGTGATGGCCTGGATAGCGTTGCCCAGGCCGCTGCCCTGCTGACGGGGGCTGTAGTACAAGCTACTGTCCCCATACACCACAGGAATAGAGGTGCTGACCAGCAGATGCTGCACCAATTCACGGATGGTCAGATCGGTTTTCACATTGTTTTCCCTGACGTACTGCATGACCAGCGCAATCAATCCGGACATAGCAGGGGTTGCCATGGAGGTACCGCTCATGAGGCCGTATTCACCATTGTTGATGGTGGAATAAATATTGCCGCCGGGAGCGGTAATATCCGGCTCCAGAGACAGGTCAGGTGCCACACCCCAAGAGGAGAAATCGCTCATCTGACCGGCAAACTGGCTGGGCAGAGGGGTCAAATCCTTGGGGAAAGAGATGGTAAATTCAGGATTCTCTTTCAGTTGTGCAGCAATATATTCACCATCTTCCAGCATGATGGAGATGCAGGGAATGGTTGCATTGCAATCGGTCAGATCCATGCCGAACTCGCCCACATCGTTATTGTAGACGATACAGGCAATGGCACCGGCCGCCTCAGCATTGAGGCACTTATCCATAAAGGCAATACCGCCGCGCTGCACCAGAGCGATCTTACCGGTCAGATCCAAGCCTTCAAAATCTGCCGCTTCGCCAAAGCCGGGAATCAGCACCAAACCATAGGATTCTTCCAAAATATCGATGGAAGGCACACCATAGCTGGCAGAAGTTTCCACGAAAGCCAGTTTCTTTGCACCGGCCGCAATATAGCGGCGCTGGATATGGCTGTTTTCAATACTGGCAACAGACAACACGTTGGTGTAAACACTGGGCTGGCTGATAACCGCATTATCTGGGTGGATAGTCTGGTTCATATCCGTGCCCCAGGTATTGCCGTAGCCGGAGGTATAGTTGTTGCCTGCCGCAACAGACAACACGGTATTGGTCTCAGCCACACGGTTATAAACCGCATTCACCTCTGCTGTATTGGTGGTGAAACCGGCATTGGTGCCAAGACTCATGTTGACCACATCGGCCCCCAGCAGCAATGCATCTTCCAAGGCTGCCAGAATATCTTCGGCATAGCCGCCATGGTCAGCGCCATACACCTTCATCACATACAGCTGTGCATCGGGCGCTACACCTACCACATCGCTGCCGTCCACCTTATTGGCAGCGGCAATACCGGAGACATGGGTGCCATGGTCGCCCATCAGGTCATTATCATGGGTAATATCCAGATTGTTATCAGCATAGTTAAAGCCGAATACCACCTTGCTGCTGCGATACAGTCCATCTGCCGTCAGCATTGCCGTGTGATTCTTGGTGGCCTCTTCGTTGAAACGAGCAGTCGCATTGAGCTGTGTCAGCAGCGCTTCAATATTGGAAAGGTCATAGGAAGCCGCTGTCAGCTTATCCTCAGACAGGGGTGCAAAATTGGGATGATCCTCATCCAAACCGGTATCGATGACCGCAATTTTGATACCACGGCCGGTATAGCCATCGGCCCACACCGGATCGCGACCGATCATAGGGCCGGTGGTCGACGTATACAGCGCAGAACTCTGCTGCTGGGTCTTGCAAACCTCATACTGGGGCTGCAGCAACACCTGCTTGACGCCGGCAACCTTTTCGATCTGCTTTGCCACACCATAGGGCACTTCCACAGCAACACCGTTCATCAGCCAAGTGTAGCTGTATCGAACAGCCAGCTTTTCTCCACCCAGCACTTGGGTTTCGATGGTAGAGAGCACCTTCGCCTGCTCTGCAGTGAGGGCATCCATCATCGCCTGGGTCTGGGGGCCATAGACTGCCTTGCTGTTGGTTTCCACCACAGACAGGCCATCCATCACGATAAAGATCTTGACCACCTGGTCATCTTCGATCTTCTCGATCTTCAGTTCATCCTTCAATTCCGGATTCAGGATGCCCAAATCGAACAGATTGCCATCCAGCAGTTCAAACAGCACATTTTCCCGGTTGGAAACGCTGTTTGTATGACCCCACCAGGTGCTGACCGCGTGGGCGCTGGGGGACAGAAGGGTGAGCATCATGCACAGGCAAAGAAGAACAGCTAAGCTACGCTTCATTTTCATTTATTTCTTCCCCCTCTTCTTCAGAATCACAACCGCAGCCACCACGATGGGCACGCAGCAACCAACCAAAATCGGAATCAGCAGCATATTTTCCTCTTCCTGAGACACTGGATCCTCAGGCTGGGTCGTTGCGGGTTCTGTGGGCTTGGGCTGGGTAGGCTTGGGTTCCGTAGGCTTCGGCTCCGTGGGAGCGGGTTCCGTAGGTTCTGTAGGATCCGTGGGCTCCGGGGGTGTAGGCGTAGGCACATACACTTCCAGATGCTCCATAGCCGCTGTCAAAGCTTCGGCGGCAACATCCAGTTGGCTCTGGGTTACAGCCACCTGTTCCAGCAGCCCATTGGCGTTCTCCAGGGCTGCTGTCACGCCAGCGAAGCTCTCAGCGGTATAATCCTCCGCCTTCAGCGCTTCAGCCTGCATAATCGCAGCGGTTACGGCTGTTTCATTCAGGGTGATAAAGTCCAGTTTGCTACCGGAGGGATCATACACCGTACCGGTCAGCACAGCGCTCAGATCTGCAGGGCCAGTAAACTCCAGCCACATCAGCACATAGCCATCGGTCGTCGGCTCTTTGCCGGTGCTGATCCAGCTGATCTTAATCACGCCGGTTTCTTCGGCATTGATGGCGTGAGCCAGTACATACGAATCTTCCAGCTTCAGTTGCTGGAATGTCAGCACATCTTGATTGTAAGTAATGGTGATTACACCGCTGGCAACACTGGCGTCCGCACACACTGCCATGGTAACGCCTTCACTGTGGGCAATCTGGCGCAGCCACAAGCTGTCCACATAGTCCGTAGCGGTTGCCCGATTCACCGGTACAAATACCATCATCAGGCACAGGGCCAGCACGATGGCCAATACACGTTTCTTTTCCATAATTTCCTCCCATTTCTCTGTGAAATGCCTACGTGGAAAACACAGGATAATGCATCTATTATACGCCACTGACACACGAGTGTCAACAACAGCAATGTAACTATCCCCATATTGTTACAAGAAAAAGCCCGGCAGCACAGCTCCCGGGCCCATATATAGGCATTTCAAATTTTCGTTTGTCGTTGCGTTTCGATATGCCATTGTAAGGGGAGGGTCAATGACCCTCCCCTTACATAGTCGGAGCAACAAACCCCAATCTATCCCACACGATCAAACAGTTTCCACATTCTATGCATAGTGATACCGGCGGCGGAACAGTACAAAACAGCCCACTGTCAACAATGCAGATATCGCCTCTGCCACTAAAATGGAGAACCAGATGCCATCCAGTCCCCAAATCATCGGCAGCACCAACACCGCCGCAGACTGGAACACCAGCGCCCGCAAAAAGGAGATTGCCGCCGAAATCAGTCCATTATTCAGGGCTGTAAAATGGGAAGAGCCATAGATACTGAAGCCGCTTGCTACAAACGACAGGGAGTAAATCGCAAAAGCCCGCTTGGTCATGGCGAATAATTCCCCATCATAGCCCACGAAAATCCGGGCCAACGGCCCTGCCAGCGCCAGGGAAATCGCCGTCAGTACCACCGCCATCACCCCAATGATGGTCAGGCTTTTGTAGAACAGACTTTTCAGTTCTTGCCGATTATCTGCCCCATAATGATAGCCAATAAGCGGCGCTGCGCCTATGGAATACCCCAAAAACACAGCAATGAAAATAAAGCTGACATACATAATGACGCCATAGGCCGCTACGCCGTCCTCTCCTGCATAGGCCATCAGCTGCAAATTATAGAGCATACTGACGATACTGAGAGCCAGATTGCTCATCATTTCCGAAGAGCCGTTGGCACAAGTTCTCCCCAGCACACGCCATTCGATCTTGGCGCGCTTAAGACGTAAGGGCGAGCTGTTTTTTCGGGCGAAATACACAAGCGGCACGATACCGCCTATACATTGGCTGACCGCCGTTGCCACCGCTGCGCCCACCAATCCACCGTTCCATACGCCCACAAACAGCCAGTCCAGCACAATGTTGGTAACACCGGCCGCAATGGTCAACCACAGACCCAAATTGGGTTTTTCCGCCGCCACGCAAAAGCTCTGGAAGGCATTTTGCAGCAAAAAGGCAGGTAGCGCCGGCATCACAAACAAGCCATAGCGCACACACAGATCCACCGTAGTGCCCTCCGCACCCAGCAAAATCGCCACCGGCCGCAAGAAAACGATGCCCACCACCGTCATCATTACACCGCCAATCAAGGTGGCATACACCAACTGGGAGAAAATCGCATTGGCGCGTTTACTGTCACCCGTGCCCAAGGTCATGGACACCAAGGCCGTGCCGCCCGTACCCACCATGATGCCAAAAGTACCAAACATCATCAGGTACGGCATAATGAGATTGATCGCTGCAAAAGCCTGCTTGCCCGCAAAATTGGATACGAACAGGCCATCCACCACACCATAAATAGAGGTGAACACCATCATAATGATGGACGGAAAGGTAAATCGCAGCAGCTTGCCATAGTTAAAATGTTCCGAAAGCTGAATATTCATAGACTTCCTCGATCACAGTGGTTTTCTGGCAATGACGAACCAGGTCGTGCCATGGCTGCCATCGTCCAGCAGACTGTCGGCGCAGCGCAGCACCGTAAAGCCAACCTGCCCCAGCAGATCGCAGATGATTACAGGGTCGTGAACCGTTTCCCGAATATTCTCTTCAAAGGCCAGGTTGCCCTGTTCATAGACCCGGATTTTGAGATTGACCTGCTTTTCACCGGGGCGGGTCATTTGAAACCAGACACGGGTTTTTTCGTCAAAATCCATCTCAAAGGGCTCGCTGGTGGACACCTCGTTCTCATTGAGAATGTCAAACACAAAATAGCCGCCGGGAGCGGTATAGGCATACACATTTTCCAGGATTTTCGCCACATCCCCCAGATCCCCAATGTGGTTCAGCGCATCACCGGTGCAAGTGACCAAATCGAACTGGGTTTCTGGGCGATAGGTAATCATATCCGCCACCTCATAGGGGATGCTGCCATTTCGCTGGCGGGCGATGTCGATCATGCCGGCAGAAAAATCCATGCCGGCTGCCTGAATGCCGCTTTCCTGCAAAATTTCACAGAGCACGCCGGTACCACAACCCAAATCCATGGCGTTGGCTGGCGTGATCCCCTGCTGCTTCATCCAAGTTAGCAGTTGCTGGCCAAAAATTTCCGGATAGTAATTCCACCCGAACACATTATACACTTTGCAAAACAAATCGCTGTACATAGTTAGTCCTCGTAATCCGTTTCATAGCTGCCCTCCGGCAGCACATGGCCGCAAATGCACTTCTCATCTGAAGCCAGCGTTCCGGTTTGGCCGGGCGCACCGCCCATGACCACAAACACATCCACATATTCTCCGCATCGGGGGCATTTCACTTCCGTCAATCTGGGGGTGCGCTTTCCCTCTTTGCAACCATCGATCAATCGCATATCGCTTCCTCCGTTGCTATTTTCTCTAACTATACCGCATTTTTCCCCACTTTTCAATCTTTTCTATTGCGCCGGAGCACACAGCAGAGTAAAATAATAGCAAATAGTCAGGAGGTACCCTATGGAAGCACGCAAACAGCAAATGATGGCCCTATTGGGCACCCAGGTTCATGTGGAGGTTGACCGCCCCAAGGGCTATCTGCACGGAGATATTCTCTACCCCATCAACTACGGCTACATTCCCGGCAGACTGGCCGCCGATGGAGAAGAACAGGACGCCTATATTTTAGGTGTCAGCGAACCCCTTTCCTCTTTTGATGGGCAGGTGATCGGCATTGTTTTCCGTCGAAACGATGTAGAGGACAAGCTGGTGGTAGCCCCAGCGGGCACAGCGCTGCACCAAGCCCAAATCGCAGAAGCTGTCCACTTTCAGGAGCAGTATTTTGACAGCTATGTGCTGCCCCTCTTCCACAAATCCTGTGGCGTGTTGCCTTGGCGAGAAGCACCAAGCGGAAGAGAATATCTGTTGGTATTTGAGCAGTTCTCACAATGCTGGAGTTTGCCCAAAGGACATATGGAAATGGGCGAGACGGAAGCGAAAACCGCTCTGCGGGAGCTACAGGAGGAAACCGGACTGACCGCCCAATTGGACACCACCAAAAGCGCCGCCATCGAATATCCCATCGGCAGTAACGGTCGTAAACAGGTGGTGTTCTTCCCCGGTCAGGTCAGGGGCACACCTACAATGCGTCCCGGTGAGACCGAACGGTATCAATGGGTCAAGGCGGAGGAGCTGGCGCAATACCTGTTCCCCGATACCGTCGCTGCCTGCATGACGCTGATCGAAACAATGTGCTAACTTGGGATTTATCGTTCCGATAGCACGGTCATCGCGAACCAGCGCGCACGCTGGTGAGGCGATCCCCAAAGGTTTTAGACAGTACTTTTCAATACGATTTCCCTCCCCTAACCGGGGGATTGCACCCCAAGGGCACTTCCTCGCACTTCGTGCTCAGGGCGCCACGTCGCCTTCGGCTCCTCGCAATGACCGAATAGGGGAACGATAAACGAAAATTTGAGATTTTTGCATATACAACAAGAGGGCACGCATCTGCGTGCCCTTTGTCATATCAATATGCCGTTGCAATGGTCGATCTCATGCTGGATGATCTGGGCGGTCCAGCCCTCAAAGGTCTTGATGCGCACCTGCATTTTTTCGTTTTGATACTGCACCTTGATCTTTTGATAGCGCTTGGTAGGCCGTGGGCCACCCAGCAGGCTCAAGCAGCCTTCCTCCGCATGATACTCCCCTGCCGCCTTCAAGATCACAGGGTTGAACATCACCAGATATTCTCCCTCGGCGTTTACCGCAATGATATTCTTGCGCACGCCAATCATATTTGCCGCCATGCCCACACAGGTTTCCTTATGGTGTATCAGCGTTTCCAGCAGGTCTTTGGCTACCTCCAAATCTTCCACTGTGGCCGGAACAGACTTCTGCCCCAGAAAAATAGGGTCGTGCATCAATTCACAGATCATAATGTTCTCCCTCTCTGATATAGGGTTTCCAGACTCCAAAGGACAGCTTGGCGAACACCCGCAAATAGGCATCCACATCCAGTTGCGGTTTCGTGCCCAGCACCCGGAAGGTGCCGCCCACCTCGTCAATATCGAAGCCAGTGTCAAAAAATCCGTTCTTTTTGTAAAAGCGCATCCTGCGCAGCCGCTGGTCGTAGTTATCGGCCTTGATATCCAACAGCTCCACATTCAGCAAAATGGTGTGGCCGGGATATTCTTGCTTCAGCTGCTGCAAAATGGCGCTGCCCCAGCCCTGACCCCGATGTTCTTCGCTGATCGCCAAGAACAGCACAAACAGCACCTCATCCGTAGCCACGGAAACCGTCAAACCCCGCAGCTGCCGACCCTCATAAAAGCCGAACACACCCATATCCCGCCGCAGGGAAATGAGCCGCAGCAGCCACCATGGCATTTGCTCCTCTTTAGGAAAAGCGGTGTGATAAAGTCGGCGCAAGGCCGCCACATCCGATACCTTGCTTAGCGGTTTTTTAAGCAGGCACATGGTAATCCTCCATGATCTTCTTCAAAATATCCGTATCTGCCGGGCAGAAATCGTAGTCCGGGATCTGGCTGGGCAAAATCCACTGAATATCATTGTGCTCCAATTTTTGGGGCTGGCCCTGGGCGATGGAGGCATGGAACAAAATAAGGCGAATGGTGATATCCGGATACACATGATCCACTTCCATATAAACAGCTCCAACATCCAGTTCAATGGCCAATTCTTCCCGGCATTCCCGGATGAGGGCCGCTTCTTTGGTTTCGCCCGGTTCCACTTTTCCGCCAACAAACTCCCACAGCAGTCCCCTGGCTTTGTGCGCAGGTCGCTGACAGATCATAAAACGGTCGCCATCCCAAATCAGGGCCGCCACCACTTGCGTCACCTTTGTCTCTTCCATAACCCAAACCCTCCTTGAATTTTTCTCATTGTAGCATAAAAAAATGACAAAGTAAACTTGCTTTTTCGACCAAATGTGCTATACTATATAGACACGGCATTTTTCACCGAAAGGAGGGCAAGGCTATGGTATATGTAATGGCAGATATTCACGGCAATCTGCGCCGCTTCAACTCCATTATGAAAAAAATCAATCTCCAGCCGGAGGACACGTTGTATGTTCTGGGTGATGTGATTGATCGTCACTATGATGGCGTGCGGATTCTCAGACGGCTGATGGCCATGCCCAATGTAAAAATGCTGCTGGGCAACCACGAGCACATGATGCTCAGAGCCCTGAACGAGCCATACGATGCAGATGATACGCCCAATCTGGAGGAGTGCCGTTTCCTGTGGTACCGCAACGGCGGCGAAGTGACCCACAGCTACTGGAAGCGCATCCGCAAGACCCTCCGTGCCGAGGTGATCGCCTATCTCAAGTCTCTGCCTCTGCAGTATGATGTCCGGGTAGGCAACCGGGACTATAAGCTGGTGCACGCCGCGCCGGTGGAATATTACGAATCCCATGGCGACAAATCCCGCACACCTACCCATTTTGCTGTGTGGAAACGCTGGGAATTGGGCGAAGCACCCGCTGCCCCCTTTGCTATGGTCTTTGGCCACACGCCCACCAAGCATTATGCTTACCTCAGCCCTCTGCAAGTCTATTTCGGTGACGGCATCATCGATATTGACTGCGGCAGCGGCTACCCGGATCAGCCCGAAGACGAGTTTGATCCCCAAGGTCGTCTTGCCTGCCTGCGTCTGGATGATATGCAGGTATTCTATTCTGACGAAACGTAAAAATACACCGCTCCGCACATTTCGTGCGGAGCGGCTTTGTATTATGGAAGGACACTCTCGTCGATGACACCAAGGAAAGTTTCCCAGAAGTGGGTTTCCTCCGTGTCGCAGGAGGGGAAGCACTGGCGCAGGATGTAGCTATAGAGTCTTGCTTTATACAGAATATTCTCGTATTCCAGCTCTGTCGGGGACACATCGGTGTTCAGGCACAGTATCTCCATGAGGGTGGCACGATCCTCTGTGGGGAAGGTGCGGCCGTAGCTGCTGACAAACCAAACCTTTCCCGGCTTCTTTTCACCGTCAGGCGTATACTTCGTATAGTTATAGTAATTATCGTAGGAGTAAATGTAGCCGTTGTCGAAGGGATGGACGGATTCCCAAACAGCAAACCAATCTACCTGCTCCCACATATCGCTGATGCGCCGATCAAAAACATGGGACAGTTCATGGTACAAAACGGAATCGATGGGCTGGTTAATATCAATGGCCACCACAATGTAGTCGTCCACATCGGTGGTAAGGCCACCGGCCTGATCCAGACTACCGGACCAAATGCCATAGATGCTGCCGCAGAGGTAGATCTTCATGCCACTGTTGGTAGCCTCCCAGGCTTCCCGCAGCATACCCTCCGGATACCGGTTCAGCAGTTCCGCCACAGTATCCACGGCGCAGAACACCTTGAAGGGTTCCAGCTCCACAGCGCCCACATAGTCGCTGACGATGAAGTCGTTACCCTGAGAGCCGTAGAGGATCTCAATGCCTGTGGCATCGAAAACAGCCTGGGCGATCTCAGCGGTTTCGGCTTCCAGCTCCTGGGTCGTACCCTGGTAGGTATCCAGCATTTTGGCATCCGCTACCGTGGCAGAGGTGTCATACAGATAAACAAAATTACCATCGTTGGTGGCTTCCAGAATCATCAGGCTGCCGTTATCCAGGAACTGGGAGAAGGTGGTGTAGCAGTTTTCCGAGAAGAAAATATCCGCCAGATACCGTTCATTGCGCAGATCCAGCACATGGATTTGGGGGCCTTCCCCGTAAGAATTGAGGGCCACACAGCCATGGGACAGATCGGACACCCAGCAATTGTAGTCCGTCTTCAGATAGTAGCAGGTAGAATCTCCGTCAAGGCCTACCATAGCCAGGCCGACCGATTGCATTTCATAGGCGACGCCGTCCAGGAAGTCGTCGAAGCCAATGACAAAGCTGTGCCGGGTAAATTCACCGGTCGCCGGATCCAGCGCATATACAAGGTCATTGTAATCGGTCAGATAGAATTTTCCTTGCCGATACCGGACCTGATAGATTTGGGTGGCGCTCTCAAAGGTTGGCGTAGTCACGGCGCCGGTTTTCAGATCGTAGAGCATCACAGATACTTCGGCATCATAAATGCAGATCAAATGCTCACCGGTGGTGTCAACACAAATGTTGTTGATGAAGGCATCCGGGTTGGCGGCACTCAGGTCCAGAGAAATGGTGGTAAGCTGTCCGGTTGCGTCGGAAATATTCAGCTGATTGTTTCCGTAATCATAGAACCACAGCCCGCCTTCCTCCAGATAACCGAAATCGCTCCATCCCGGATATTCCACTTCATACAGCATATTGCCTGCGGTCAGGTCATAGACACGGATGAGGCCATTTTCCATCATTTCATCGAATTCCGACCAGTAGCTGATGTAGAGCGTATCGCCATAGGCCAGTACCGTCCGCAGCATATCGGAGGTGGGCAAATCCAGGGGCAGGCTGTAGAGATTGGGGGTGTCGGTTTCCTGGGCATAGCCAGGAATCTGATCGGCAGAGGGCACACCCTGGCCGTTGCGGGTAAAGAAGTCCTGTGCCGGTGGCTCCGGTGGAACATCGGGAGCTGTGGGTTCCGTAGGATCAGTAGGACTCGTGGGATTGGTAGGCTGCACAGTGGTCGGAACTGTCCCCGGCACTGTGTTTTGGGTCGTGGGTTGGGTTTTGTTGGTAGTAGAAGTATCCAGTTGCTCGGGTGTGCAGGCAATCAGCACGCCAGCAAGCAACACAAGCACCATCAGCAAAGCCAGTATACGTTGCATAACAAAACCTCCTTGCAATTTTTGGGGCATCCCATTACAGGGATATTGTCATTCTACCACAACCCATTGTGAAATGCAATTACATTTTGTTTTTTCTCCGCGGATTCCCTTCCGTCTATTGCGCACACCATATGCAGCAACACTGCCACCGCGCCAAATTTTCGTTTATCGGGCTGTTTAGAAATGGAATTGTCGCCCCTGTGGGGCGACAGCGGCGAAGCCGCACTACCTTCTCCCGGGGAGAAGGTGGCCCGAAGGGCCGGATGTGGAATTCGGGCGGAAAGGCTGGATGTGG
>JAZRBW010000099.1:0-6375 GCA_045635305.1 Faecousia sp.
GTTCCAAGGTGAACCTTTTGAGGAGGAGAACTTTGGCGAGGCAATTTATCAGGTATGGGATGCAATCAAAAAGTACAACCCTGAAAGCATTGGATACGCTTGGGATGATAACAACCCTCGTATTCAATTAGAACCTATCGGCACAAGAGGATATATTGAACTGCATCCAGTAAAAAGCATTTGACAAATCCAATTTATCGAATAGTTAACCGCAGCACTGTTCAGAACGGTGCTGCGGTTGTGTTTTTATGTTTCTGTGCGGATCGGCGTCAGCCGCAGCACAGCAGCTGTGGTATCATCTGTACCGGCAGTACGGCCGGTTTCCAGCAGTTTTGCCGCCAGAGAGCCCGGCGGTTCGTCGGTCATCAGATCGATCTGCTCCGCGATCACCGCCGGATCGATACCGTCGCTGAGCAGCACCAGCATCTGCCCGTGGCGCAGACTGAGCCTGTCCACCGTTTCCGTGTATTCCGCCACGGAAATACCGGGCGGCGGCCCACCCTTGCCAATCTGCTCCGCACCATTCATGCTCAGCAGCCAGGATGGTGCCGCACCCCATTTATAGAGCATCACCTTTCCGGTATCCATATGCACTTCCGCCAAGTCCATGGTCACCGCCCCGGCACTGCCCCGCAGGGTACACAGGCTGTTGATACTGCGCAGGGCATAGGCCGCAGGGTAGCCGGCCATCAAAAGCCGTCGCAGCATATCCCCCGCTGCTCTGGCTTCTGCCGCAGCCCCCACGCCGGTACCCATGCCGTCACACAGCAGCAGATAATACCGGCACTGGGTGCCCGCGAACCACAGGCAGCGATCTCCATTGGCCATCTCCTTGCCGGAAGAGCACACCGCCACCTCCGGTTGAAAACAGGGTTTCTCCTGCTGACCCCGTTTGGGGAGCTGATCTGCCAGATCTTCCATAAACTCCGCCAAAAAACGATACTGCTGAATCACCGCCCCACGGTATTCCTGATGGCGATCCCGCTCCGCTTTCAGTGTGCGGTACTGATCCTGTCCACGCCGCAGTTCCAGCATTAAGCGGTTTCGTTTTTTGCACTCTACGCTCACATCGTCGGTATGGATCAGCGGTTGCTGCAAAAGCATCGGTGACAACGCGGCAGCGGACGCACGTTCCTTGCAGTCTTTGCGGCTGGGGCAGGTGCTGCAGGCCCGGTCTACCGCCTTGGCGATCAGGGCGGCTTCATCGATGGGCGCCTCCTCCGCCTCCAGCAGCAATTGCTCCGCATGTGTCATGACCGCCGCGGCCATTTCCAGCCGCACCTGGGCAAAGCCGGTTTCTCCACGGCGGTAGGTATGGGGCTGCTGTCCCGGAACAAAACCACTGAACAGGCTTCCCAGCAGCAGCGCAGGCACCGGCAGCAGATCCCACACATTGCACAGCCCCATTACCGTCAGATAAATCGCCGTGGGCGCGGCAAACTGCCAGCCTGCCGGCAATCTGGGCAGCAGCCGCAAAACCGATGCCAGACAGAGCACTGCCGTCATGGGTACCGGTGTGATCTGCGCCAGATCCAGCGCAAGCCCTGCCAGTGCTACTGCCGGAAAGGGTAACCGGCAGCACAAAAGACCCGCTGCCACAAAGCCAAGCCCCAAAAATGGCAGCGGTGCCACCTGGGCAAGGCCCAGCATCAAAACGCCCAGTGCTGCCCAATCGGCAGCGGTATCCCGGCGTCGGCGCAGCTGCATTGTCAAAAAAGCAACCCCCATCGCCACACCGATCCGCAGAAAATAGGCCAGAATGGGAACTGTTTCCCCTCGCCATATTTGAACCGCGACGCCACAGATCGCCACAATGGCACCTGCCAGGGCACTCTGCAGCAGAGGAAAGCGGCGAATCAGCTTTTCCCGACCGGAAAGCAGGCATACCGGCAGTGCCGCTGCCAGCCAAAGTAACCCCTGGCTGCCTGCGCTTCCCCAGAAGATCCCATAGCCAGCCGCCCCACCCATCACAAATGGGATGGGCAGCCAGCCCGGCAATCCGGCGCATAGCACCGCCATGGAAATCGGTTGGGGCAAATTGCCCAGACTCGCCGCGCTGAGGCACAGTCCCAGCATTGCCACACAGCCCGCTTTCAGTCCCACGCGCAAGCGTTCATCTGCCATGGCACGCCGCATAGCGCGCTGCCAGCGCCGTACATAAGTACCCAGCATCATCATAAGTACACACGCCTTTCTGTATGTATATTCCAGATTATGCTACCATGGGGGCCGGAAATAATTTGTCGAAATCCGGAATACCGGAAAAGTTTCTTGCAAGACAAGCACAATGGGTGTATAATATAGTAAATTGGGATTTATCGTTCCGATAAAACGGTCATCGCGAACCAGCGCGCACGCTGGTGTGGCGATCCCCAAAGGTTTTAGACAGTACTTTTCAATACGATTTTCCCCCCTAACCGGGGGATTGCACCCCAAGGGCACTTCCTCGCACTTCGTGCTCAGGGCGCCACGTCGCCTTCGGCTCCTCGCAATGACCGAATAGGGGAACGATAAACGAAAAATTGAAGGAGGGCATTATGGGCAGAGAATTTGAACTGAAATACAAGGCCACAGCAGCACAGCAGCAGGCGATTCGGGAAACCTTTGGCGGTTTTCGCACCATCGAAATGGAAACCACCTATTTTGACACCCCCGAGGGCGGTCTGTCTGCGCGTCATGTAACACTGCGGCTTCGCAAGGAAAACGACACTAGCATCTGCACCATGAAGACTCCCCTGCCCGACGGCAGCCGGGGCGAATGGGAGTGCCAGACCGACGACATTTATCACGGTGTGGAAATCCTGGGCAGTTTGGGCGCACCGAATGACCTGTGTGATTTGGCAAAAAGCGGCGTCATCGCCATCTGCGGCGCGAGATTCACCCGTCTGGCCGCAGACATTCCCACTGCTGACGGCATAGCAGAGCTGGCCATCGACAGCGGCGTCCTGCTGGGCAGCGGCAAAGAAATTCCGCTTTGCGAAGTGGAGATCGAGCATAAATCCGGTTCTGACCAGTCCACCATTGCACTTGCCCACAGGATGGCCACCCAGTTCGCTCTGGAGCAGGAAAACCGAAGCAAGTTCCGCCGGGCACACGACCTGGCAAAAGGAGAATAATATGGCTAACTTAGGGACATTGACCCAAAAATACGACAAATTCGTCATCTTTGACACGGAAACCACCGGTCTGGACTTTCAGCGCGATGAGATCATCGAGTTTTCCGCTGTGGTACTGGAGATCCAAAACGGCGAAGCGGTGATCACAAAAGAATACGACAATCTGGTGACCCTCTCCCCCGGCAATACCGTTCCCCCCAAGATCACCGCATTGACCGGCATCTCCACCCAGGACATTCTGGAACGCGGTGTTCCAAAATCCCAGATCTGCGCCGATATTGCCCAAATGTTTGCCGGCAATACATTGCTGCTGGCCTACAACGCCCATTTCGACCTGAGTTTTCTGTTCTATCTGCTGCTGCGGGACGGAAATCCCATGATCCTGAAGGGCAAGGATAAGCTGGATCTGCTGACAGTTTACAAGGACCGCCGGGAATACCCCCACAGACTGCACAACGCCATTGATGCCTATGGGCTTAGCGGCAAGGTGGTCAATTCCCACCGGGCCATCGACGATGTGCTGGCTACCGTGGCTGTCATGGAAGCCATGATCGCGGAACGGGACGACCTGGAATGTTATGTTAATCTCTTTGGCTATAACCCCAAATATGGTATTGACGGTAAGCCCATTGGCTCCGTTACCTATAAGCCCCAAGGCTATAAGACCGAACTGCCACTATACTTATAATTTTAGGAGGACTTCCCGTGATCAACCAAGAATCCCTGGCCCTCGGAACCAAGCGCAATACCATCATGGAGCTGGCCGACTATGGTCGCCGCCGTGCCGCCATCATTGGCAAAGAAAATGTATTTGATTTCAGCATCGGCAACCCCTCTGTCCCCGCTCCCGCCCAGGTTAACGAGGCCATTGTGGACATCCTTCAGAACATGGACTCCCGGGCTGTCCACAGCTACACTTCCACTTTGGGCGACGGCAACACCCGCGCCATCATCGCCGCCGACCTGAACGCCCGTTTCGGCTGCAACGCCGCTGCTGACGAGCTGCTGCTGTGCTGCGGTGCTGCCCCGGAAGTATCCGCTGTGTGCAAAGCGCTGACCACCCCCAGTGCGGAGATTTTCGTGTTCGCCCCCTATTTCCCGGAGTACAAGCCTTATATCGAGCAGGCCGGTGCCCAGTTCCGGATCGTGCCGCCGAATATCCCGGATTTCCAGTTGAATCTGGCTGCCCTGGAAGAGATGATGACCCCCAACACCTCCGCTGTCATCGTAAACAATCCCAACAATCCCGTCGGTAGCGTGTATTCCACCGAAACTATCCGCAAGCTGGCTGCCCTGCTGGAGAAAAAGAGCGCCGAGTACGGTCACCGGATCTACATCATCGCAGACGAACCCTATCGGGAACTGGTGTACGATGGTGTGCAGGCTCCCTTTATTCCCAACATCTATCCTCACACCGTGGTGTGTTATTCCTATTCCAAGTCCCTGTCCCTTCCCGGCGAGCGCATGGGTTATATCTATGTACCATCCGGCTCAGAAGATGGCCGGGATCTGTACCATGCCATTATCGGTGCCGCCCGGGCCATGGGCCATGTGTGCGCTCCGTCGCTGATGCAGCTGGTGCTGGCCCGCTGCGCCCATCTGCAGCCGGATCTTGCCGAATATGACCGCAATCGCCGCACCCTAGTGGAGGCCCTGACTTCCTATGGCTATGAGATGGCCAAGCCGGAAGGCGCCTTCTATATTTTCCTAAAGGCACCCGGCGGCGACGACCAGGCCTTCTGCCAAAAGGCCATGGCCAAGGACCTGCTGGTGATGCCCAGCTCCGACTTCGGCTGGCCCGGTTATCTGCGGATCTGCTACTGTGTCAGCCATGATACTGTTGCCAGAAGCCTGCCTATCTTCCGGGAACTGATCGAGGCATAAATCCAACAAAAAAGAGAGAACGAATTTTTCTTCGTTCTCTCTTTTCATTTTGATCAATGGTTTCTCCGCTTCTTCCGCCTCACCAGCTCCACCGCCAGCAAAATTGCCGCATAGGCAGCGGCATACATCGGCGCCATTACCCATGCCGTCAGATTGGTATTGGGCAGCAGCGGCTCTGCAATATGAAACGCATCCTGCATGTGATATGTGTGCATCAAAAACGCGCCTACCGTCAGATAAGAAGTAAATCCAAACAGGGTACAATACCACTTCTTATAGGTAATATCCAACTGTTTAAACAGAAGGATCGCAACCGCAACCATGGCCGACAGGCTATGATGGAGCATGCCCGAAATGGTGGGCAGATAGAAGAATGTAGGCCCCTGATCCACAAAGGTTGCGTAGATCACTGTGGAAATGCCGCCAAACAATCCCAGCAGCCATGTAAAATGCAGCAGCGCATTATCCCGCTTTCCGAACAGCACGCCCAGAGCCAGCACCAGGCTGGTCATGCCGCAGAAGCTATCAGGAATCAAGCAATACCAACGCACAGCATCATATCGGAAAACCTGTGACAGCCGGTTCACCACGATGGCCGCAAGCAGCAAAAATGCCAGCGCTTTCAGTGTATATTTCTGCGCCTTATCCGATTTTGCCAGTTTCTTCGCCGCCAAGAGCACAGTGATCCCTATCAAGGTGGAAATCACAATGTATAAAATATGCTCCTTACCAAACAGTTGTGGTCTCATAACTCCTCCTTTTGGTATTCTCACAAGATCAGATCGTGGGAAACTGCCCACATTATATGACACCCGCGTAAAACTGTCAACAAAAAGTGTAACAATAAATTACATTTTATCGTCATTTTTGTAATTTTCGCGCTACACTTCCCGTGTTTCCAGAAATTCAGGAAAATTCTGGTGAAAATTTGCAAATAATGTTTGCTTTTTTATTTTTTTGTGCTATACTATATGGGCATTATGCGGAAGTATGCAAAAATATGTAAATTAGGGCGGCAAAACGCCCATGAATTATGAAAGGGGTAATTCCAATGCACAAGTATGTTTACCTGTTTACCGAAGGCAACGGCAGCATGCGTGAGCTGCTGGGCGGCAAGGGCGCTAACCTGGCTGAAATGACCAACATCGGTCTGCCCGTCCCTCAGGGCTTCACCATCTCCACCGAAGCCTGCACTCAGTACTACGAAGACGGCCGTCAGATCAACGCTGACATCCAGGCCGAAATCATGGCCAATGTTGAAAAGCTGGAAGCCATCACCGGCAAAAAGTTCGGCGATCTGGAGAACCCCCTGCTGGTCTCCGTCCGTTCCGGCGCCCGCGCCTCCATGCCCGGCATGATGGACACCATCCTGAAC
>JAZRBW010000100.1:0-26815 GCA_045635305.1 Faecousia sp.
ACTCTGTTGAGCATCAGCCCGTTCTGATCCACGCTGGTCCCTTCGCTAACATCGCTATCGGCCAGTCCTCCGTTATCGCTGACCGCCTGGCTCTGAAGCTGTTCGACTACCATGTTACCGAGTCCGGCTTCGCTGCTGATATCGGCTTCGAGAAGTTCTGGAACGTTAAGACCCGTCTGTCCGGCCTGACCCCCAACGTTTCCGTCCTGGTTGCTACCGTCCGTTCCCTGAAGATGCACGGCGGCGGACCCAAGGTCACTCCCGGCGCACCCCTGCCCAAGGAGTACAAGGAAGAGAACCTGGAGCTGCTGGAGAAGGGTACCTGCAACCTGTTCCACCATGTCAAGACCATCAAGAAGTCCGGCATCAACCCCGTGGTCTGCATCAACCGTTTCTACACCGACACCGACGCAGAAATCGCTCTGCTGAAGCGTCTGTGTGCTGAGCGTGGCGTCCGTTGCGCTGAGTCCAACCACTGGAGATTCGGCGGCGAAGGCGCTGCTGAGCTGGCTCGTGTGGTTGTCGAGGCTTGTGAGGATCCCGTGGAAGTCAAGTTCCTGTACGATCTGGAGATGCCCCTGCGTCAGCGCGTTGAGCTGATCGCTAAGGAAGTCTACGGCGCTGACGGTGTTGTCTGGCAGCCCCTGGCTGTTCAGAAGGCTGAGCGCTTCGAGAGCGATCCCAAGTACGCTGACTACTGCACCATGATGGTTAAGACCCACCTGTCTTTGTCCGATGATCCCACCAAGAAGGGCGTGCCCACCGGTTGGAAGCTGACCATCCGTGACATTCTGGAGTACGGCGGCGCTAAGTTCCTGTGCCCCATGGCCGGTACCATCTCCATGATGCCCGGTACCGCTGCTGACCCCGCTTACCGTCGTGTCGATATCGACGTGGAAACCGGTAAGGTTAGCGGTCTGTTCTAATTTACATCATCCCCAAGGCACAGACGGAAATCCGTCTGTGCCTTGCGTGGCATTATTAAATGATTGAAGAGTTGGGAGTGAAGAGTGAAGATACCCCATCCCGACGCTCCACTCTTCACTCTATTTTGTCATTGCTTTTACAAGGAGAAAAATCGTTATGGATATGACTATGGAAAACTGCCGCAAGTTTGTGGAAGTTCTGGCCTCCGACGCTCCCGCCCCCGGCGGTGGCGGCGCTGCTGCTCTGGTGGGTGCCATCGGCACCGCTCTGGGCAACATGGTGGGCTCCCTGACTGTTGGCAAGAAGAAGTATGCCGAGGTGGAAGCTGAAATCATCGAGCTGAAGGGCAAGTGCGACGCTCTGCAGACCGAACTGCTGAACCAGGTGGAAATGGACGAGATCAACTTCCTGCCCCTGGCCAAGGCTTACGGTATCCCCAAGGATGACCCCAACCGTGACCAGATCATGGAAGAGGCCACCATCATTGCTTGCTCCACTCCCATGAAGATTATGGAGCTGTGCTGCCAGGCCATCGACTACATTGCTGTGTTCGCTGCAAAGGGCAGCCGTCTGGCTGTTTCCGATGCCGGCTGCGGCGCTGTCATCTGCAAGTCTGCCCTGCAGGCAGCTTCCCTGAATGTGTTTATCAACACCAAGACTCTGAAGAACCGCGCTGTCGCTGACGAGATGAATGCCAAGGCACTGAACATGCTGGACGTGTACGGCGCTAAGGCTGACGAAATCTTCAACACCGTCAAGGCCGGCTTCGGCGTGTAATTTCAAATTTTGGAGGAAAAATAAATGGCAAAGAAACTGTTGGGTAAGGAAGTAAACGAGGCTCTGGTTGCTTCCCTGCAGACCCGTACTGCTGCTCTGCGTGAGAAGGGCGTCGAGCCCTGCTTGGGTATTGTCCGTCTGGGCGAGAACCCCTCTGACCTGTCCTACGAGAAGGGCGCTACCAAGCGCGCTGAAGAAGTGGGCGTCACCATCAAGAACTTCATCCTGCCCGAGGAGACCACCAAGGAAGAACTGCTGGCTGTCATCGATCAGATCAATGCTGACGATTCCATCCACGGTGTTCTGATGTTCCGTCCTCTGCCCAAGCACCTGAAGAACGATCAGGATGAGATCTGCAACCGTCTGGACCCCAAGAAGGACGTGGACTCCATGACCCACATGTCCAACGCCGGTGTCTTCGAAGGCCAGGATCTGGGCTATGCTCCCTGCACTCCCGCAGCCTGCATGGAAATTCTGGACTACTACGGCATTGACTGCAAGGGCAAGAACGCCGTTGTGATCGGCCGCTCTCTGGTCGTAGGCAAGCCCGCTGCTATGATGCTGATGGCAAAGAACGCCACCGTCACCATCTGCCACACCCGTACTGTCAACACCGCTGAGATCTGCAAGAATGCTGACATCATCGTGTCCGCAGCAGGTGTGCTGAACTCCCTGACCAAGGACTATGTCCGTGAGGGCCAGATCGTCATCGACGTTTCCATGAACTGGAACCCCGAGAAGATCACCTCCAAGGGCAAGGGCGGTATGTCCGGCGATGCCATCTTCGAGGAAGTGGAGCCCATCGTCGAGGCCATCACCCCCGTTCCCGGTGGTGTAGGCGCCGTTACCACCAGCGTTCTGATGAAGCACGTTGTGGAAGCTGCTGAGAAGATCTAATCACACACCCCAAGGGGGCCGCGCTGCGGCCCCTTTCTTTTTTCGCAAATTGGGGATTTGTCGTTCCAAGCACATTGTAGCGCGATTGGCTGACTCCCGCCTCTGCGATTGACTTTCGTGGCTTTCCAAAGTATAATTCGGTTAGACAAGCTTGAATTTGACGAGGTGTGAAATGAAACACGAAGTTTTAATGGAATCATACTTTCAAGAGAAGGAAGTTTCAAAAAGAAGCGAAATATTGACGCAGTTGCTTTTAGACATACCTGTAAATGCAAAAGACTTTTTCTTAAAGGTTTTCAAAAAAGAACGCTACCTGGATATGAAATTGAGCGCAGTTAGAGGATATGCTGTTTTTGCTACCGAGGATGAAGTTTCAGCTTTAATGAACAAACTTCTTGAACTTCTTAAAAAGCGACCAGAGAAAACTCCATATAATTATACAGAATATGAACCGATGCGTTCAGTTTTTCTGATGCCATATTTATTAGAGCACTACGGCTATGAGTGCTTTCGAGTATTCAATGGTCAATTAGAAAAGCAGTATGATGATATGCCTAACTGTTTCAAAGGCATCTTCACATTAGATGAATTTGGAAATGTTCGTTCGCTTCGCAATAAAGAGGAAGTTGAAAAATCCTGGAGAGAATTTTGGGGAAGATAAGTTTGACAAATTCCAATTTGTCGAAGACCTGCAAAGGGCAGGTTTCGCCGCCCCCACAATACAGATCATGCAGACCACGTCCCATACAGTGATCCGTAGCACCATGGATCGGTGCCGCGGATCACTTTTGCGTCGGAGGGCGATTTATCAATCGCCCTTACAATGGGATCGGATTCCTATGGGCAGCCGTCCAAAGGCGGCTCTTTTTTGTTCAAAATTTGCCTCCTGCCCTATTGACTTCCTCTTGCCGTGGTGCTATACTTCTGTGGTTTACAAGATCGAAAAGAGGCTGCCTGATGACAACCCCCTTCCGACCGATATTATTTTTTCAAAGAAGGTATCTGTATGGAAACTAGTCTGATTTGTCTGGCAGTTGCGCTGATCGGCGGATTGATGCTGTCCAGACTCACGAAAAAGCTGAATCTCCCCGCTGTCACCGCATATTTGCTGGCCGGCCTGCTGCTGGGCCCCTTCTGTTTGGGCGCTCTGAAGGTCCCCGGCCTTGGCTTCAACTCTCTGCACCAGGTGGAGACCTTGAGCGTCATCACCCAGGTGGCCCTGGGCTTCATTGCCTTCACCATCGGCAACGAATTCCGTCTGAGCCAGCTGAAAACCATGGGCAAAGCCGCCATCACCATCGGTATTTTACAGGCGGTGATCACCACCCTTTTGGTAGACCTGATTCTGATCTGCCTGTATTTTTGCTTCCCCAATGTGATTTCTCTGCCCTGCGCCGTGGTTTTGGGCGCCATTGCCTCCGCAACCGCTCCCGCCGCCACTTTGATGGTCGTTCGTCAGTACAAGGCCGACGGCCCTCTGACCCGCCTTTTAATGCTGGTGGTGGCCATTGACGACGCCGTGGGTCTGGTGCTGTTCTCCGTGTCCTTCGGTATCGCCACCGCCCTGTCCCAGGGTCAGGCCAGTGTACTGGCTGTGGTGGTGGAGCCCATTGTGGAAATCGTCCTGAGTCTGGGTCTTGGTGCCCTGACCGGCTGGCTGCTGAACTTCGTGGAGCAGTTCTTCCACTCCAGAAGTAAGCGTTTGACCATTTCCGTGGCCTTCGTGCTGCTGGCTGTGGGTCTTTCTACGCTGAAATTTAACATTGGCTCTGTTCATTGCGGCTTCTCCCTGCTGCTGGTATGCATGATGACCGGCACCGTCTTCTGCAACATCTGCTCTACCTCCGAAGAGCTGATGGATCGTGTGGATGGCTGGACCATGCCCCTGAACATCCTGTTTTTCGTGATTTCCGGCGCGGAGCTGGACCTGAATGTGGTGGCACAGCCTGTGACATTGCTGGTTGGCATCCTTTACATCATTGCCCGCAGCCTGGGCAAGTATATCGGCTCCAACTTCAGCTGCCGTCTGACCAGGCAGAGCAAGCCCATCACCAATCACCTGGGCATCACGCTGCTGCCCCAGGCCGGTGTAGCCCTGGGCATGGCACTGACTGCCGCCACCCTGCCCGGTGGCGAGCTGACCCGCAATGTGGTGCTGTTTGCGGTGCTGATCTATGAATTGGTGGGTCCCACCCTGACCAAGCGCTCCCTGCTGATGGTGGGCGAAATCAAGCCCGAGGGCCGTACCAGCGCAAGAAAGCACAATACCCCCTCCGAACAAGTATAAAATAGCAGAGCCGTGGCAACCGCCACGGCTCGTTTTTTGTGTTTCAAATTTTCGTTTATTGTTCCGATAGAAAGGTCATTGCGAACCAGTGCGCACACTGGTGTGGCAATCCCCAAAGGCATTAGACAGTGTTTTTTGACATATTTTTGCTCTAACCAGGGGATTGCCACGTCGCCTCCGGCTCCTCGCAATGACCAAATGGAGAGCGCGATAAATCCCAAGTTACTGTTTTGTCGGTTCTCTGGCTTCCATAATTTCGGACGCCTTATGGAACTGGATGATCTGACTGGAATACAGGCCGCTGTGGCCGGACAGCACAAAGCAGACGACACACATCAGCGCAAACAAATGGATATTTCCCGCGCCAAACATTTCCACACTGAGGACAATAGAGGCAAAGGGAGAATTGGTGGCACAGCAGAACAGCCCCACCAATCCCAGCGCCGCCGCCACACCGGGCTCCAGTCCCAGCAATGCACCTACTGCGCAGCCAAAAGTGGCGCCAATACAGAAGGTAGGCACGATCTCGCCGCCCTTGAAGCCCGCCGCCAACGTGATGGCAGTAAAGAGCATCTTCAGCGCGAAATCATACCAGTCCGCCTTTCCGGCAACCGCACCCAGCGCCATATCCATGCCGGCACCGTTGTAGCGGTGGTCGCCCACCAACAGCGTCAACCCCATCACCAGCACACCGCCCACAGCTATGCGAATCCAGGGATTTTTCAAGGCGTGGTGGGCAAGGTGCTCTGCTTTATGGAACACACTGCACATCAAAATTCCCAGCAGCGCCACCAGCACCGCCAGAATTGCAAACCGCCAGAGATTCCCCCATGTCAGGGTTGCCGTCACAATTTCAGCTGTTTCCGCATGGACGCCCAATGCACCGGAAACACTGCTGGCGGTGAATGCCGCCAGATAACAGGGCAGCAGGGCCGGGGAAAACAGCGTGCCCACGGACTCAAACTCCATGCAGAACAGAGTGGCGGTCAACGGTGTGCCAAATAAGCCAGCAAACACAGCACTCATGCCGCTCATAATCAGAATCTTTCGCTCGTCTTTCCCCAAGCGGAACAATTTGCCCAGCAGCGACGCTGTCGAGCCGCCCAGCTGCAGCGCCGCGCCCTCTCTGCCGGCAGAACCGCCCAGCAGATGGGTAATGGAGGTAGACAGGAAAATGGCAGGCGCTACGGTGGGCTTGACCTCCCGGCCATCCAGCACCGCATCAATGATCTCATTGGTGCCCCGGTTGCTGCGCAGTCCCAGCAGCCTGTAAATTGCCACGCTGAGCAAACCGCCCACAGGCAGCAGGTAAATGAGCCACATCTGTTCGCTTCTCAGATGGGTCACGCCGTGGAGCGCGTGATGGAATCCCGCACCCAACAAGCCGCCGATCAGGCCTGTCAGCACGCCGAAAAAGCTCCATTTGAAAAAGATTTTTACATAGCGCTCGGGATGGTGGATCTTATCCAGCCAGGCCATAATATCCCTCTTTTCCTTCGTTTTTTCTATTTTATCATACTTTTTTCCCCGTGGCAATTCCTAAATTGAGTTTTATCGTTTCAATAGAACTGTCATTGCGAGCCAGTGACCGATGTCACTGGTTCGCAATGACATACTTTAACGTTTCTGCTCATGATGTTTCAGGTACATTTCTGAAGCGTTAGCGGCGGGAGCAAGCTCCCGCCCTACCCTGTGACAGCAACATAAACTAAATTTATAGTTTGTATCTATAGGAAAACGGATGTAACTTTATTGACAAAACCTGCCTGTTTTCATATAATAGTATATGTTCCTGCATAACTGACGGGAAAACGCAGACGACTGCGGTGGAGTGCAGGGATTTTTGCCGACCGTCTGGGCAATCCAATCTCGCTAGGGGACCGGATTGTCCATTTTTTCTTAAGGAGAGGTTTTACATGAAAAAAATCGCCAACTTATCGGAAAGCTGCTTCCTGAAGGTATTCTTCGCATTTTTGACTCTGTGCTTCCTGGTTGCCAGCGTATGTATGCCCGACCGGGCCAATATGTTTACCGGCCTGTGGCAGATCCTGAGCCAGCCCAGCAAGATCTCCGCCAACTATTTCGCCATGGGCGGTTATGCCGCCACCTTCCTGAACATGGGTCTGGTGGGTCTCATTTGCACGCTGCTGTTTGTTGTCTTTAAGGGCAAACCCAACAATGCCTCCAACCTTGCCGTGATTCTGACCATCGGCTTCGGTTCCTGGGGCATCAACATTCTCAATATGTGGCCCAGTGTCTTCGGTGTCATGATTTACTGTCTGGTAAAGCGGGAAAAGTTCGGTGCCAATGTCAATGCCATGCTTTTCTCCACCGGCATCGCGCCGCTGATCACCGACCTGCTGATCCGTTACCCCGGCACGGAGGTCATCGGCTTCAACTGGCTGGGTCTGGGTCTGGCATTGCTGGTGGGCTTTATCATCGGTTTCTTCCTGCCCGCGGGTCTTGCCTACTCCCCCAAGGTACATAAGGGCTTCGACCTGTACTCCGCTGCCCTTCCCATCGGTATGACCGCCTTCTTCCTCAACGCCACCCTGTTCAAAACCATGGGCGTGGCGCTGCCCCAGGCGCTGAGCGATCTGGATAAGGCTTCCATGCAGGTGGCATCTCAGTCCATAGCCAACATCTTCTGCGGTACTGTATTCTGTCTGTGCGTGATCTTCGCCTTCCTGTTGGGCTGCAAGCCTAAGGATTACTGGAATCTTTTGAAGGATCCCGCCCTGGTGACCAATTTCTCCTCCACCTACGGCAATGCTGTGTTCCTGATGAATGTGGGCGTGTTCGGCCTGTTCATCCTGGGCTACTACAATCTGATCGGTGCCACCTTTAACGGCATCACTTTCGGCATCATTTTCTGTATGCTCTCCACCTGCAATTCCGGCTCTCACCCCGGCAATGTCTGGCCCATTATGACCGGTTATGCCCTGGCTTCCGCGGTATTCGGTTGGATCGCCCCCATGCTTGGCGGCACCTTCAACTTCCAGCTCAATGCCCAGGCTATTTGCGTGGGTCTGTGCTACGCCAACGGTTTGAGCCCCATCGCCGACAAGTACGGCTGGCGCTACGGCATGCTTGCCGCCATCATGCACTATCTGCTGGTCACATCCGTGCCCACACTGCATGGCGGTTTCTGCCTGTACAACGGCGGCTTCACCGCTGCGCTGATCTGCATCATTCTGGTGCCGGAGCTGGAGCGCTTCTCCGCAACCAAGGACGAGCGCAAGGAAAAGCGGCTGGCAAGAAAAGCAAAGGTATAACAAAAACGGCGCTTCGGTACTGCCGAAGCCCTGCTATTTTTGAAGCCTGCAAATTTTCGTTTATCGTTCCCTTATTCGGTCATTGCGAGGAGCCGAAGGCGACGTGGCAATCCCCCGGTTAGGGGGAAATCGTATTGAAAAGTACTGTCTAAAACCTTTGGGGATCGCCACACCAGCGTGCGCTGGTTCGCGATGACCGTTCTATCGGAACGATAAATTCTAATTTACTCAGCTTTCCATTTGCTTACCCAGGAAGCTGGCGGCGGTCTGAGCCAGGCGCTGGTCGGCCTCCTGCAAGGGCGTGCGATCATCGCTGAGCAGCAGCATGACGCAGCCCATCAGGTCGCCCTGGCACAAAATGGGCGCCGCCACCCCCAGGTGGTACTTATCCGACTCCTCGGAAGCAGGGATCAGCGCCTCGCCGGAATTGTAGCGATAGTTGCGCCGCTGCTCCATGAGCCGATCCAGTGCCTGAGAATTGGGCTTGTCCATCAGCTCCCGCTTGGGCGCGCCGGACAGGGCGATGATGCTGTCCCGGTCGGACACCGCGGCAATACGGCCTGTGTTTGCGCCGATGGCCTCGCACAGCTGGGCGGCAAAATCCTGCAGATCCCCCATGGGGGAATACTTGCGGAAGATCACGCCGCCGTCCTTTTCCGTGTAAATTTCCAAGGGGTCGCCTTCACGAATCCGAAGGGTTCTTCTGATTTCTTTGGGAATTACAATACGCCCGAGGTCGTCAACTCTACGGACGATACCTGTTGCTTTCATATATATCTATCTCCTTATTTTACAAATTACGATGCTATTATTTGTAAAAGGGGAAGATTTATACCTACATTCAACAGTAATCAATATTTCGTTGACCAGCCGTCAATTTCCACTCGAGTGTGTGTTTCTAAATTCTCGACATACACAGAAGTCGAACGATTTTCACGCACTAATTCCACTCTGTTCTTTCCTCTGTTGAACCAATCGAATTGCAATACATCTTTGGAGCATTTTTCTGAATGCACTTTAGCATTGTAAGCGCAAGCCCAATAAATCAGTTCCAAATAATATTTCATGCTGTCTTCTTCAGAATATTCTCGTTCTTGTTTAAAAAAGTAATACTCTCCCAAATGCAAATCTAAAGTAGCATCAGTCGATATAGCTTCAATGTCTTCAAAGGATGAAGCACATTTTTCAAGCAGCATTTTAAACACATCAACACATACTTTTTCAGGCGGCAAAAATCTAAATCTGTTTAGAAAAAAATAATCACTATCGCCTGGCTTCGGATTCAGCACAAGGCCTTTCTTTGCGAAAATTTCTGTGGTTTTATATAGGTTGGATAGGTTGAGTTTCTTCTCTCTTCCTTCGAATATGTAGAAATCTAAAATTTCATCATATAGTGCTTGCTCATACTCCTCATCAAAAGCATTAATATCAGCGCCAACAGCAATCAATGCATTGATTTTTTCAAGGTCAATAGTATCCTTTGTGCATTCATCTATCAGCCGTTGGTCGAGTTCTGTAAAAGCCATTTATATCACCTCTTGGCCTGATTATATCATTTTTCTATGTAAAATTCAATCTTTCTGCAAGTTTTGTCATAGCATATACAAACCTGTCGATTGGTGTCAATGTTGTATGGGAGGGGTCTCCCTCGCGGATGCGGAGGGTGCGGCGAATTTCTTTGGGAATTACAATACGCCCGAAGTCATCCACTCTTCTGACAATGCCTGTAGCTTTCATATATATCTATCTCCTTATTTTACAAATTACGCTGTTAGTATCTGCAAACAAAGGTCGATTATACCGCAGTAAAAAGAAAAAACGGAGCAAAACAGCTCCGTTTTTTACGTATAGCCTCATTGCATTTCTTGCAAAGCTGTCTCTACTAATCCTCTGATTAAATGCTCAGGCTCTTTGAGAATGTTTGCAACCAAAGCATCATCAACACCTTTTAAATAGCGAATCATACCATCGTCCGTTGAATAACGAAGAGCATATTCCAATTTTTCTGCCAGGGTCTTTTCTTTTTTAGGCTTAGTAGGTTCTGCTACATTACCAGCGTCTCGTGTTTCCTTTTCAAGTATAACTTCTGCTTTTGCATCGGAAACAGGTGAACTGTTTGGAACAAGAGACGAAGGGGGTACTGCTTGACTCTGCGTTGTATATGTAGTTGCAGTAGCAGTCTGCACCGCGTAGTAATTATTTCTTGAATAATTTTCTTCGCAAGATGCCTTTTTGCAAACAAAATAAGCAATATCAAACAAACCGATTGCCACAATCAGCCAGCCGATGGCGTCGCAAACCTTTTCTATCGCACCGCAAATATTCCGCTGAGCGTTATTCACTGCTCCGTGAATGTTCATGTTTGCAGAATTCACTGCGTCACCAACATCTTGCGTAACCGCGTATATTTCGGTATAAAAGTCTGCACCAAACTTTATGTTACTTCCAATTGTTGGGGTTCCATAATCTTCATGACCACCCGCATCCACACTGATACCTTGTACGCAAAAACCAACGATAATAATTGCTATGCCAAGAATAATGCCGATGATGCTTGCTGTTTTCTTTTCCATAAGTGGTGCCTCCTTATTAGAATATATTATAATTATACCCTCCCCGTAATTGTTTGTCAATAATTTACTTATTTTCTCGAATCCTATTATACACACTATGTATCGCCCAGCAAAATCTGTCAATTGGTGTCAATGTTGTCAGCAAGGGGTCTCCCTCGCGGATGCGGAGGGTTCTGCGAATTTCTTTTGGAATGACGATTCTCCCCAGATCGTCCACGCGTCTTACAATGCCGGTAGCTTTCATATATCTTTCTCCTTTTCTGCGGCGCACCTAAAGGCTCCCCTCGTCAGAGGGGGCCTTTCCCTGCGCCTACAATAATTTTACAAATTACGCTGTTAGTATCTGTAAAGGCACACAAATTATACGAATACTTTTCCTTTTGCCAATCCGATAATGCGTTGACAGTCTGTGCGCCCTGTGGTACAATAAGAAAAATCATTCAAAGGAGCGCATATTATGGCCAGAACGACTTATGTTGTCAATTATACCGATGCCGCCACCACCGAAGCGAACATCAAAAAGATCCTGACCGGGGAGAAATTTGAGCTGGTTTTTGAAAAGGGCGAGAATGCCTGGAAGCGTGGCAGCGGCATTCTGTCCTGCATTCAGTATGTTACCTATGAATTCATCGATCACAATACCCTCCATATCACCGGCTGGGTAAAATCGGATATGGGTGGAGAATTTAATCTGGACGGCTACCTGTTAGGCCATTATAAGAAGAAAACCCGTGACGTAATTCAGCGAATCAAGGCCGTAATCAAATAAGCAACAGCGCAGTAGTTTTACTGCGCTGTATTTTTTGACTTTATATCGCCACATAAAAACTTGATTACAAACAGCTATTTTTCCAAAATTCCCATTGCTTAAAGTCCAAAAATATATTACTATACATATAGAGAACAAATGTCATCCCTGCGAAAACGCATCCGGAGGTATTTTATGAAAATTCTTGTGTGCATCAAGCAGGTGCCCGGCTCCAACAATGTGGAAGTGGATCCGGTCACCGGCGTATTAAAACGAAGCGGCATTCCCAGCAAAATCAACCCCTACGACCTCTACGCCATCGAAACCGCCCTTTCCTTAGCCGAACGCTTTGGCGGCACCGTGGAAACCATCACCATGGGCCCGCCCCAGGCCAAGGCCATCATTGAAGAGGCGGTTTGCATGGGCGCCCACGGCGGCACGGTGCTGACAGACCGCAAGTTCGCCGGTGCTGACGTGCTGGCCACCGCCTACACCCTGTCTCAGGGTATCCGCCGCTGCGGTGAATTTGACCTGATCCTTTGCGGCAAGCAGACCACCGACGGCGACACCGCCCAGGTAGGCGCGGAGGTGGCGGAATATCTGGGCATTCCCAACATCTCCAATGTGCTGTCGGTGGAAGATTATGCCGATGGCGAGCTTCTGTTGCGCGCCAATCTGGATGACAAAATCCTGCAGATCAAGGCCCCCACACCCTGCCTCATCAGCGTGGACGGTGACATCAACACCCCCCGCCTGCCCTCTTACAAAATCAAAAAGGCATTGACGGACAATGTGGTTCGTTTCCTGACCTTTGCCGATTTTGGCGACCAAAATCCCGATCATTACGGTCTTTCCGGCTCTGCCACCCAGGTGGAGCGGATCTTCCCCCCGGAAAAGACCACAGAAAAGCAGATCATCGAGGGCAATGCTGATACCCAGTCCCGGAAGCTGTTTGCGCTTCTGCGGGAACAGAAAATGCTGTAAAGGAGGGTAACTATGGGAACGCTTCATATCAATCATAAGCTGGTCACCCAGGAAAAGGCGGAAGCCCTGGTTTCCCTTTGCCCCTTTGGTGCCATTTCCTACGAAAACGGCGTGCTGGACATTTCCTCCGGCTGTAAAATGTGCAAAATGTGCGTCCGCAAGGGCGGCGGTTTAGTGGATTTCATCGAAGAACGCACCGAGATCGACAAAAATCTGTGGCGTGGCATCTGCGTCTATGCCGACTGCACCGGCGGCAAGCTCCACCGGGTCACCTTTGAGCTTTGCGGCAAGGCCGGGGAGCTGGCCCAGGTTACCGGTCACCCGGTCTACGCCCTGCTGATCGGCCACAACACCGCAGATTGTGCCAAGCAACTGCTTCATTACGGTGTGGATGAGGTATTCGTCTACGACCACAGCGCATTTGCGGATTTCCGCATCGAGCCCTACACCGCCGCATTCTACGATTTTATCGAAAAAGTCAAGCCCTCCTCCATTCTGGTGGGTGCCACCAATCTGGGTCGTCAGTTGGCCCCCAGAGTGGCCGCCCGGTGCCGTACCGGTCTGACTGCCGACTGCACCGTGCTGGAAATGAAGGAAAACACAGATCTGGTGCAGATCCGCCCCGCCTTTGGCGGCAATATCATGGCCCAGATCGTCACCCCCAACACCCGGCCCCAGTTCTGCACCGTACGCTACAAGGTGTTTTCCGAGCCCAAGCCTGCCGAACTGCCTGCCGGCAAAATCACCGCCATGGAAGTCACCAAAAACATGACACACACAGGCGTGCAGGTACTTTCCTCTGTGGAGAAGCCCAAGGATATTGACATTGCCGAAGCCGAGGTCATCGTGGCGGTAGGCCGTGGCGCATCCGGTGAAGCTATGCGCCAGATGGCAAAGGAACTTGCTGATCTGTTGGGCGGTGTGGTAGCCTGTACCAGACCGCTGGTGGAGGGCAACATCTTCGATGCCAAACACCAGATCGGTCTGTCCGGCCGAACCGTTAAGCCCAAGCTGATCATCACATTGGGCATTTCCGGTGCGGTACAGTTTGCCGCCGGCATGAAGGGCAGCGATTGTATCGTAGCCATCAATTCTGACCCCACCGCCCCCATTTTCGATGTGGCCCATTACTGTGTTGTGGGCGATGTGAATCTGATCCTGCCCAAGCTGATTCAGCAGATCAAGGAGGTGCGCTGATGTATAACAAGGTAACCGCGGCAGATATTGCCGCATTGCAGCAAATCGTTGGTGCTTCCGAAGTGCTGACCGGCGAAGCCATTAACCCCGACTACGCTCACGATGAGCTGGGTGGCATTTCCCGGATGCCGGAGGTGCTGGTGCGGGTCCGCTCCACCGAAGAAGTATCCGCCGTTATGCGCCACGCTTATGATCGAAGCATTCCCGTTACCGTCCGGGGAAGCGGCACCGGTCTGGTGGGTGCAGCAGTACCCATTCACGGCGGTATTCTGCTGGAAACCACCAAAATGAACAAAATTCTCAAGTTGGATTCCAATAATCTGACCGTCACCGTTCAGCCCGGCGTTCTGCTGATGGAGCTGGCGGCCTTTGCTGAGGAAAATGACTTCCTGTATCCGCCGGATCCCGGCGAAAAGAGCGCCACCATCGGCGGCAACATCTCCACCAACGCCGGCGGTATGCGAGCAGTCAAGTACGGCGTCACCCGGGACTATGTGCGTTCCTTGACGGTGGTTCTGCCCAATGGCGAAATCCAGACCTTCGGCGCGGCAGTGGCGAAAAATTCTTCCGGCTACTCTCTGAAGGATCTGATCATCGGCTCGGAGGGCACTTTGGCCATCATCTGCGAGGCGGTACTGAAGCTGGTGCCCCTGCCCAAGGTTTCCGTCAGCCTTCTTGTCCCCTTCCCGGATATGAAAAGTGCCATTGAAGCCGTGCCCCACATCATTCGCTCCAAAGTCACCCCCACCGCCATCGAATATATGTCCCGGGATACCATTTTGTTCTCGGAAAGCTATCTGGGCAAGCGCTTCCCGGACACCAAAAACGATGCCTACATCCTTTTGACCTTTGACGGCAACACCCAGGCCCAGGTGGATCAAGACCTGAGCACCGTGGCAGAGCTTTGCCTGCAGATCGGTGCGCTGGACGCCTACATTGTGGACACCGAAGAGCGGAAGAAATCGGTCTGGTCTGCCCGTGGCGCCTTCCTGGAGGCCATCAAGGCATCCACCACTGAAATGGACGAGTGCGATGTGGTGGTTCCCGGCAATCAGGTGGACACCTTCATCAAATACACCCACGAGCTGGCCGGGGAATTCGGTGTTCGCATCCCCAGCTTTGGTCACGCCGGTGACGGCAATCTCCATGTCTACATCTGCCGTGATGCCCTGAAGGATGCCGATTGGGAAGCCGCCAAGGACGCAATTTTCGATAAGATGTATGCAAAATCCGTGGAACTGGGCGGCCTGGTTTCCGGCGAGCATGGCATTGGCTATGCCAAAAAGGAATTTTTGAAGCGGCAGTACGGCGATACGCCCATCGCCTTGATGCAGGGCATCAAGCAGGTTTTTGACCCCAAAAATATCCTCAATCCCGGCAAGGTTTGCTTCTAAGGAGGGATTCTATGCAGATCTCCGTTCCCTATGGCCGCAGCCATCTTTGCGCCCATATTCCCGATGAACGTATCCGGGCGATTTTACGCAGCAATTTGGAAAGCTACCGCCCCACTCAGTCCCAGCAGGAACTGGTAGAAGCAGCGCTGGCCGCACCAATCGGCTCTGATCGTCTGGAAAAACTGGCAGAGGGCAAGAAAAATATCGTCCTCATCGCCAGCGACCACACCCGGCCTGTGCCCAGCAAAATCCTGGTGCCGCCGATGCTGGCTGCCATTCGCCGCGGCAATCCCCATGCCGACATTACCATCCTGATCGCCACAGGCTGTCACCGGGGCACCACCAAGGCAGAGTTGGTAGAAAAATTCGGCCCGGAGATCGTGGAGCAGGAACACATTGCCATCCACGACTGCGCCGACGAAGAAAGCATGGTCACCATCGGCACCCTGCCCTCCGGCGGTGTGCTTCGAGTCAACCGGATTGCCGCAGAAGCGGATCTGCTGATCAGCGAAGGCTTCATCGAGCCCCATTTCTTCGCAGGCTTTTCCGGCGGTCGCAAGAGTGTCCTGCCCGGCATTGCCGCAAGAGAAACGGTATACTGGAATCACAACGCGGATTTTATCGCCAGTCCCCACGCCCGTACCGGCATTCTGGAGGGCAATCCCCTGCACAGGGACATGGTATATGCCGCCCGAACCGCAAAGCTGGCATTTATTTGCAACGTGGTCATCAATGCGAAAAAGGAAATTGTGGGTGCTTTTGCCGGTGACTGCGAGCAGGCCCATGTTGCAGGCGCAGAATTTTTGAAGGAACTGTGCCAATGCGACAAGGTTATTTCCGACATCGTCATCACCACCAACAACGGCCATCCTTTGGATCAGAACATCTACCAGGCCGTTAAGGGCATGACCGCCGCGGAAGCCACCTGCAAAGACGGCGGTGTGATCATCATGGCCGCCGCCTGCGCCGACGGGCACGGCGGTGAAGCATTTATGCGCACCATGACCCAGCCCATTTCCGCCGCGGAAATCCTGGCTCAGATCCAGGCCACGCCAAAAAAGGACACGGTTCCCGACCAATGGGAAAGCCAAATTCTGGCCCGTATTTTGTCCAAACACCATGTGGTGCTGATCTCCGAAACCGATCCGGAGCTGGTAAAGGCCATGAAGATGCACCCGGCCAAGGATCTGGCAGATGCTTTGCAGATCGCGGACGGTCTCTTGGGAAAAGAAGGAACCGTCACTGTCATCCCCGAAGGCATTTCCACCATTGTTTGCTAAAACAACCCGTGCGCACGATAATTTCAGCCCCGGCCGGACGGCGGGGGCTGAAACTTTTTGCTTGCACCGGTTTTCTCTTTCCGCAAATAATTCTCTTGCTATTTTGTCACATTGCGGCTATAATAAAATAGAAATAATATGGGGAGGATGACCCTATGCAAGAGAAAAAGCGGATCTTATTGCTGACAACCGGCGGCACCATTGCCTCCATGCCCGGTGGGGACGGCCTTGCCCCTGCCGATTCCGGCGTTTTTGAGCGGGAAATGGAACAGCTTCGTACTTACTACGACATTACGGTACAGGAACTGATCTGTCTGGATTCCTCCAACATCCGTCCTGTGGAGTGGCAGATCATTGCCGAAGGCATTTGGAACAGCCGCCAGGGTTTTGACGGCATCGTGGTTTCCCACGGCACCGACACCATGGGCTACACCGCCTCCGCGGTAACCTTTATGCTGCCAAATATCGACCTGCCGGTGGTATTCACCGGTTCTCAGCTGCCGCTGATGGATATGCTTTCCGACGGTCCCGACAATCTTCGCACCGCCTTTGCCATGGCCGCATCGGGACATCCCGGCATTTTCCTGGCCTTTGACCGGAAGGTGATGCTGGGCTGCCGCGCTGTAAAGGTGCGGGCCTCCGGTTTCTCTGCGTTTGAGTCCATCAACACCCGCTACGCGGCCCTGGTCAGCAACGCCGGGCTTTCCATCGACCACAGTGTGCTGCCGATCATGCAGGGCACGCCTGCTCTGCGCAAGGAGATCAGCGACGAGGTGTTCCTGCTGAAGCTGACGCCCGGCCTGTCCCCCCGGGTCATTGACGCGCTGGTGGATATGGGCTACAAGGGCATTGTCATCGAGGCTTTCGGTCTTGGCGGTATCAATATCCTGGGCGAAGGTCTGGATGCCATCCGCCGGGCCCTGCGAAAGGGCGTCAACGTGGTAGTCACCACCCAATGCCTGTATGACAGCGCAAATCTGGGTGTCTACCAGGTGGGCGTGAAGCTGTTGGAGCTGGGTGTGATCCAAGGCTGGGATATGACTTCGGAAGCAGCCATGACCAAGCTGATGTGGGGCATCGGTCAGGGACTGAATAACGCCCAGATCATCGAGCTGTTCAAAACCAATCTGGCCGGTGAGGTCACCACTGAATAACACTGTCACGGGAGGTACTATGGGCTTTGAAACCTTGCTGGGCAACCAGCGGCTGAAGGAAAACTTAACAAACAGCCTCAGCCGGGGCCGAGCCTCCCATTTTTATCTGATTTCCGGTCCGGAAGGCAGCGGCAAGCATACCCTTGCCGGACTTCTTGCCACGGCGCTGATGTGCGAAGGCAGCGACAAGCCCTGTTTACGCTGCGCCGCCTGCCGCAAGCTGATGGCCGGCCTGCACCCGGATTTTATCACAGTAGAGGATTCGGAGCATAAATATGTGCCGGTGGATACCATCCGGCAAGTCCGGGATGATATGTTCGTCCGCCCCAACGAGGGCAGACACAAAATCTATCTGCTGCCCCAGGCGCTGCGGGTGGAGGGTCAGAACGCCCTGCTGAAGATTCTGGAAGAGCCGCCCAGCTACGGGGTATTCCTCCTGCTGACGGAAAACCCGGAGTCTCTGCTGCCCACGGTGCGTTCGCGCTGCACCGAGCTGAAGCTCTTGCCGTTGGAGGATGCCACCCTGCGCCAAGCGCTGCGCAAGGAATTTCCCGATGTCACCGACGACACCCTTTCTGCCGTCATCGGTCGCAGCGGCGGCTATCTTGGTCAGGCCAAGGCTCTGCTGCGGGGCGAAAACAGTATCAGCACCCAAACAGCCAATATTGTGCAGGCCTTCTGCGCAAGAGACCCTCTGCTGCTGGTGCAGACCCTGACCCCCATGGAAAAATGGAAACGGGATCAGCTACTGCCCGTTTTGCAGCAATGGCTGGAAATTTTTGAAGATGCAATGGCCTGCCGCAGCGGTATGCGGGCCCTTTCGCCCCTGTCCACGGAGCTGGCAGCGAAACGCAGCGGCGCAGAATTGAACGCAGCCATTGCCGCGGTGCAAAAAGCTATGGAATATGCCCTGGGCAACATCTCCGTGGCCGCCATTTGCGGCTGGCTCAGCTGGCAATTGCGATAAATCGGAATTTCTCGTACTGTTGCGATTTTGCATTGTAGGGCGATAAACGAACAATTGAAATTATGAAATTACACAGTATCCCAGGCGATGCTGGGATGCTCCATCCTATAAGGAGTACAAAGCAATGGAAGAAATCATCAACGCCTCTGCACCGGAGGACAAGGTGGAAGTGGTAGATATCCAGTTCCGTCCCGGTCAGAAAGTTTACTTTTTTGATCCCGCCGGTCTTACCCTGCGCGCCGGCGATCATGTGATCATCGACACTGCCCGGGGCGCCGAATTTGGCATCTGCACCGGCGGCAACCACAAGATCCCGGTGAAGGATGTGGTGGCACCGCTGCGCTGTGTGCTGCGCATTGCCACCGCACAGGACGAAAAGATCGTTGCTGACAACCGGGAAAAAGAACGGCGAGCTTACGAAGTTTGCCTGCAAAAAACCCAGGAATTGGAGCTGGATATGCAGTTGGTCAGTGCCGAGTGCACCTTCGACGGCAGCAAGATCCTCTTCTTCTTCACCGCCGATGAGCGTGTGGATTTCCGGGAACTGGTCAAGAGCCTGGCCTCCACTTTCCACACCCGTATTGAGCTGCGTCAGATCGGTGTGCGGGACAAGGCCAAGATGGTCGGCGGTCTGGGCATCTGCGGCAGACCCTTCTGCTGCGCCAGTTTCCTGGACGATTTCCAGCCCGTATCCATCAAAATGGCAAAAACACAGAATTTGTCCTTGAATCCCACCAAAATCTCCGGCACCTGCGGCAGACTGATGTGCTGCCTGAAATACGAACAGGACGCCTACGAGGATCTGCTGCGCCGCACCCCCAAGGAGGAAAGCTTTGTGGATACCCCCGAGGGTCGTGGCACCGTGGTGGGCATCCATCTTCTGCGCCAGCAGGTGCGCGTACAAATGGAGGATTCTCCCGAAACCTTCCAGGTATTCTCCAACGAGGACATTGCCATCCTGCGCAACGGCAAGGCCAAGAAAAACGACCCCCCCATCCCCGCTGATCTGGCACCCATTTCCGGCAGCGGTAAACGCCGCCGGAAGATCGAGCCGGAAGTGGAGGAAGGTGCCCTGGATCCCATCAAATTCCGCTACCGGGAAGAGAGCGTAGTGGACGAGCCGGCTCCCGAACCGGAAGCCCCTGCCACCCCGGCACCCCCGGTCGAAGCCGGCAGCAAATCCTCCCGTCGCCGCCGTCGGCACAACAAGGCCGAAGTCCGGAAGGAAGCCCCTGCCGCCCATCCTCAGCCGGAAGAAATACCCGAACCCATCCAGCCGGAGCCTGCCGCTGAGAAGCCCAAGCAGGCCAAAAACAACCACCATCGCCGCCGCTACCGCCATCACAAGCCCAAGGGCCAGGGCGGTGCCGCTGAATAAAGTGTAACCCGACAGGCCATGCCTGTCGGGTTTTTCATGAATTCTCAGAGTTTGGGAAGTATTGTAGGGACGATTCGCGAATCTCCCCTACGATGGGATCATCTCTTGATCCTATGCTTATTTAGTGGGCCAGATCCAGAGGGCGCAGGGTACCGCAGACATCATAACGGGTATCGTTTGTCTGGGCAAAGAGCACAACCCGCACCTGCTTGTCCGCCACAGTTACCTGATCGAGCACATCCTCTACCTCTACCGCCGCCACATTTTCCAGATACAACCGGCAGTTGCCCTCCGGCATTGTCAGGTCTGTGCGGTAGCCCTGGAAGGACACAGCAAAACGATCGTTGGCACAGCTGGTCACCAGGGTGGCCATCGCCGCCTCCACTGCCTCCTTGCGGTCGGCAGAGAACACGATCTTACTGGATTCGGGCACATAGAAGTCCTTAAATACCACCTCATCAAAGCCCAGCCTGCGCAATTCCCTGGCAATCTGGATCAGGTGGGTCAGCGTGCCGTCGTCTGTGGGATCCAGCCAGTAGCAGCCGCTTTCATCGGTCCACAGGTAGCCCTTCTTGGTGGGCAAACCGCTGGAAACATTGTTTTTGCCATATTCGTAATCCCGCAGAGCAGGCAGCCGGGCAATAACATACAGATCCGACGCGGTCAGCTGGGCGATCAGCGCATCCACTTCCGAAATTACATAGCTTTCGGAGGTGGGTCCCAAATCCGAGCTGTAGAAGAAATAGCCCCAGAAGCTTTTCACATCCAGCATCACAGCCGTACCCGCAGGCAGGGCCGCCAGTTGCTCACGCAGGGTGTCCATATCCGCCTGCACCATTTTCGGATCGATATAGTAACCCACCAGGCGCTCCTGCGTAACGGTAACACCGGGCTGAGAGGCCTCCGGCTGTACATATTCAATGTTCACATCCATTTGATTTGGGCGGCTGGGCAGCTTGCCTTCCGGCTTTTCCTGGCCGATGCTCATATCAAAGCGCACGCCATCGGGGGTATATACCACAAATCGCTGCAGCCAGACCGCAAAGCACACCAGCGCGATCACCAGCAGCACAGCCAGCATCAGCAGCAGCTGCAGCAACTTGCGCAAGCGTTGCCTGGTTCGATAGGAAAAAATCATGGTTTACTCCTTTGCTACACGGGCGCACAGGCTGCGCCAGTCCTCCTTGGCTTTCACCTCTGTCACCTTCAGACCCGCCTGTTCCAGCGCAGCGCGCACATCCGCCAACCGGGAATCCAGAATGCCGGAGCAGATCAGCAGGCTGTCGGCAGACAGGAAGTTGGGCAGCACAGGGGCCAGGCTGATGATCACATCCGCCACAATGTTGACCAGAACGATGTCATAATGGGCTTTGGACAGGCGATCCATCAGCTGCCGGTCGGCAGTGACATTGCCGGTCAGGGCCGTAAATTCCGGGGCGGCGAAGCCATTGTAGGCGGCGTTCTCCCGGGCAATGTTCTCTGCCTTGGGGTCAATATCCACGCCAACAGCGCTTCTTGCCCCCAGCCGCAGGGCGGCAATGGACAGAATACCGCTGCCGCTGCCCAAATCCAGACAGTCACATTGGCTGGTGACTGCCTGCTCCATAAACTCCATCACCATCTGGGTGGAAGGATGGGCTCCGGTGCCAAAGGTCAGCCCCGGGTCCAGAATCACCTGCAGCCGGTCTGTTTGGGTATCCGCCAGCCAGTAAGGCAGCACGATCAGCTTTTCACCCACGCATTGGGGCGGATAATTATCCTTCCAGCTTTCCTCCCAGTCCACATCGGGAAGGGGCTTGACCGTCAGCTCCAGCGTGCCCAGCACACCGGCTGTATCCCGCCGCCGCAGATCCGCAAGCAGCGCTTTCAGTCTTTCAAGGCCCTGGGTATCGGTGTTTTCCAGATACAGCTTAATATCCGACAGGCCCTGCAGCTTTTCCTGCAGAGATTCATCGATATAGTCCCAGTATTCCCGGTTTTCTTCCAAAAATGTTTCAAATTCCGCCTGGTCTTCCAGTACCAGATCCTCAAATCCACCGGCTGTCAGTTGCTCCGCCACCTTGGCGATGCCGGCAGAAACCGTGGAAACAGAAATTTCAAGCCATGCCATACGCAGTGCCTCCCGTTGGTTCTTGCCATCTATTGTAACGCAAAAACAATAATATGGCAACCGAATTTTTTACACATTGCTATTTTCCGAGGAATGATATATAATAGGTGATAATTTAGTAAGATAAATTGTTGTTTACAATATTTAGTAGGGAACGAGGTCCTCAGCGTTCCGACCGCGAAGCGGCACAGTTTTGTACAAACAAAACGATATTTCGATTGAAATGAACGATTTAGGGGGCATCGAACCCCCTAAATCGTTTCGGAACGCTGAGGACAGCGTTCCCTACGGAGCTTCGCTAAACAACAATTTACCATCCCAAGGAGAGCCCTCATGTATCAAACCCTGTCCATTTTACCCGGCGTGACCCTGCGCCATATCCATGCCGCCCGCTTCAAGCAGGGCTGCCTGACCGTCCAGTTTCTTCGTCCCATGCAAGCAAGCGAAGCCGGACTGAACGCCCTCATCCCCGCCATTTTGCTGCGTGGCTGCAAGGATTATCCCGATCTGCAGCGGATCACCGACCGGTTAGATGACCTGTACGGTGCCAGCATCGGTACCCTGGTACGCCGTATCGGCGATTACCAGACCACCGGCTTTTACTGCGGCTTTATTGAAGATCGCTTTGCCCTGGAAGGCGATCAGATTCTTGCGCCCATGACCGAACTGGTTCGGCAACTGCTGCTGGAGCCCATTGAAGAGGATGGCGGCTTCAGCCGGGATTTCACCGAAAGCGAAAAACGCAATTTGATTTCCGCTATTGAGTCTGAGCGCAGCAACAAAGGTGCTTACGCCGCCTCCCAGCTGCTGAAGATCATGTGTCAAAAGGATTCCTTCGGCATTCCCCGGCTGGGCGAACCGGAGCAGGTGGCGCAGATTACCCATTGCAGCGCCTACGCCCATTACAAAAAGATCCTTTCTGAAAGCCCCATCGAACTGTTCTATGTGGGCTGTGCACCTTTGGAGCAGGTGGCCGCCCTGCTGCAGCCGGTATTCTCCGGGCTGGATCGCAGACTCCAGCCGCTGCCGCCCCAACAGCCTTTCCAAAATGCCCCCGGCAAAAAAATCCGGGAAGTACAGGACATCACCCAGGCCAAGCTGAGCCTTGGCTTTGTGACCCCCATCACCAGCCAGGATCCCCGGTTTGCCGCCATGCAAATATGCAATATGATTTTCGGCGGCGGTATGACCTCAAAGCTGTTTATGGAGGTGCGGGAGAAAATGTCCCTGTGCTACGCCATCGGCTCCGGCTATTACGGCAGCAAGGGCATCCTTACCGTCAACGCAGGCATTAACAGCAGCAAGCAAAAGAAGGTCAGGGAGGCTATTTTTGCCCAATTGACCGCCTGCCAGGAAGGCCGCATTACCGGCGAGGAGCTGAACGCGGCAAAGGAATCCCTCCTTTCCAGCCTGCGCACCGTCTACGACAGTCCCGGCGCCACAGAGAGCTTCTTCTCCACTGCCGCCATCAGCGGTCTGAAGCGCACACCCGAGATCTATGCCCGCGAGATCGAAGCGGTGGACATTGATGCCGTGGTGGAGGCCGCCCAAACTGTGGATTTCCACAGCGCATTCTTTTTGAAGGGGGGACAGGCATGACAAAGCAGTATTATCCTGCATTGGATGAAACCCTTTACTCCCGGGTACTGCCCAACGGTTTGACTGTGCTGGTGGTACCAAAGCCCGGCTTTACGAAGAAACTGGCCTACTTTGTCACAGATTTTGGCGCGGTACACACAGACTTTATCCTGGAAGGCCAGCGTCATCAGGTGCCCGCCGGCGTGGCTCATTATCTGGAGCATAAGCTTTTCGATCTGCCGGGCCGGGATGTGGCCGGCGAATTTGCCGCCTTGGGCGCGGTTGTCAACGCTTTCACCAGCTATGACATGACCGCCTACTATTTTTCTGCCACAAAAAACTTTGATGCCTGTCTGCGGCTGCTGCTGGAATTTGTATCCACGCCCTATTTCACGGAAGAAAGTGTGGAAAAGGAGCGGGGCATCATCGACCAGGAAATCGGCATGAATGCTGACGATCCTGCCACCCAGGTCTTTGAGCAGCTGACAAGAGCCATGTTTGACCACCCGATCCGACAGCCCATCTTAGGCACAAGTCAGGATATTCGCCGCATCACGCCGGAAATCCTCCACCTGTGCCACCGGGCCTTCTATGCACCCGGCAACATGATCCTCTGCGTTGTGGGTGATGTGGATCCGGAAAGCATCACCGCCACAGCCGGGGAAATTCTGGGCAGCGAGGGGCGGCCCACTGCTGAAAAATCCCCTTTCCCCACGGAAGCCATGACCGTAAAAAGTGTGCGCGAAACCGCGCAAATGGATGTGGTCATGCCTATGTTCAACCTGGGCTTCAAATGCGAGCCTCTGGGCAAGGGTCCGGAAGCCATTCAGCAGGAGATCATCGGCGATCTGGCTGCGGAAGTGCTGTTCGGTGAGGCCTCTGCACTGTACTTACAGATGTACGGGCAAGGGCTGATCGACTCCTCCTTTGGCGGTGGCTTTGAGACCATCGATGGCTGCGCCCTCCTAAATTGCAGTGGCGACAGCTACACACCGGAGGCTGTCAAGGATGCCATTGTGGCCGAAGCAGCCCGAATCGCTGCCGAGGGCATTGACGAAGCCGCCTTCCTGCGGCTCAAGCGCAGCGCCATGGGTCGCCGCATCCGGGATCTGGACAGCTTTGACTCCACCTGCTTCCGGCTGTGCGCCTATCAAATGTCGGATTTTGACTATTTCCGCTTCCCGGAAATCTACCACACCATTACGCCCCAGCAGGTGCAAGCCTTCCTGTCCCGGATCGTTCGGCAGGAGCGCTGCAGCCTGTCTGTGATCGAAACACTAAAGGAGGAAACCCCATGATTCCGAATCTGCATTCTGCTATCGCCTTCCCCGGTCTGGGACTGGAAATTGATCCCAAGCCCACCCTGGACATCGGCCCTGTCAGTATCCACCTGTACGGTCTGATCATCGCTTTCGGACTGCTGCTGGCAGTATTCTACGGCTGTAAGCGCTGCCGTCAGTTCGGCATGACCGCAGATGACATAACTGACGGTGTGCTGTGGATCGTGCCCTTGGCCATCATCTGCGCCCGGCTGTACTACTGTATTTTCGAGTGGGACAGCTATAAGGACAATCCCGTTTCCATTCTCTACATTTGGAATGGCGGTCTGGCCATTTACGGCGGTGTCATCGGCGCGGCATTGGGCATAGTCGTATTTTCCTATGTGAAAAAAATCAAAGTCGGTGCGGTACTGGATATTACCTCCCTGGGTTTCTTGATCGGCCAGAGCATTGGCCGCTGGGGTAATTTCTTCAACCGGGAGGCTTTCGGCTCCGAAACGGATTCCTTCCTGCGGATGGGTCTGTATAAAGCCGTAAACGACCAGGGTCATCTGGTGACATCCTCCACCATGCACTTCTTCCACCCCACCTTCCTCTACGAATCCCTGTGGAATGCCGCCGGCTTTGCGCTGCTGCATTTCCTGTCCCGCAAGCGCAAGTACGACGGCCAGATCGCCCTGGGTTACCTTGCCTGGTACGGCCTGGGCCGCACCTTTATTGAGGGTCTGCGGACTGACAGCCTGTACTGGGGCAATTTCCGGGTCAGCCAGATCTTGGCGGCAATCACCTGCTTCTGCGGTGTGGCGCTGCTGATGTTCTTCGCTTTCAAGGAGCACGACCCCGCCAACCTGCAGGCAAACATTTTCGCCGCCAAGGAAGCTGCCAAGGCCGAAGAAACAACCGTGGAAACAACAGAATCCGAAGAAGAATAAGGATCAAAAAGACGAGGCCGCCCGGCCTCGTCTTCGCTTTTCGAAAGGTAAATTGTTGTTTACAATAGGACGGTCATTGCGAGGAGCCGCCAAAAGGCGGCGACGTGGCAATCCCCAAAGGTTTTAGGCACAGGATTTCGGAGCATTTTCCCCATATTCCGGGGGATTCCCACGCCAGTGTGCGCACTGGCTCGGAATGACCTAAAGCTGGTAAACAACAATTTTTCTTGCTAAAAGAGCGAAAAAAGTTCGAATTTTATGAAAATTTTTCTTTACATTTGGGAAAACTTATGATAAGATATTCGGGCTGGCTATGGCCAGACAGAATTTTTATGCCCGTTGCTCAGTTTTGGGAGAAAGCTGTATTCAGTACACCACCCACCCTTTACTTGGCTCCCGGGAAATATTAGGGCAAGCTCCGAAAACGGCTTTTTAGGCAAACAGCGAGAGATTTTGGCGCAAATGAAGCAGCGGAAGCCGCAGGAATACTTTGTGTATTTCAAGGATTCCGATGCGCACAGTTGGGGCAAAAGACCCGCTGATTGGCAAAAACCGGATTTCAGTGATTGACCCAAATAAAGAAAGGTGGAAATTACCATGATTCAGAAGGAAAAGAAGACCCAGGTTATCCTGGAGAACGCTATGCACGAGGGCGACACCGGCTCCCCCGAGGTTCAGGTTGCTATCCTGACCGCTCGTATCAATGAGCTGACTGATCACCTGCGTACCCACAAGCACGACAACCACTCCCGTCGTGGTCTGCTGATGATGGTCGGTAAGCGTCGCAACATGCTGGACTATCTGGCACGCAAGGACATCAACCGTTACCGTGCTCTGATCGCCAAGCTGGGTATCCGTAAGTAAGATGCAAAAGGGGCGACGAAACTCGCCCCTTATTTCTTACACCAACACATCCATTCGCCGGGAGAATTTTAGCAATTGATTGAGTTGTCGAATCTCGACAGCTGACTCAAGTGCTAAACCTCCCGAAACACAACACCATATGTCATTCCGAGCCAGCGCGCACGCTGGCGTGGGAATCCCCGTTGTCTTAGGAGATTGCCGCGTCGGGCTTCG
>JAZRBW010000101.1:0-96078 GCA_045635305.1 Faecousia sp.
AGGTAGGGCCTAAAAATCCTATGAAGGGCACATCGATGAAGTCCCTGGTGTCTGCTTTTTACGCCCAGTTTAGGGTGGATGCTGGGGGTTAAGGATCTCGGGCGCGCGCCAATGGCATGGCGCATACGACCCGGTTTCCGTGGAGACTTGAAACTTGTGCGACGAGGTTGTGAACTCCCGGGTGGGAAGCGGGCTTCGCGTACGAATCTAGTAAGAACCTGCAAGGCAGTGCGCAGAATCGTGTGCTGTGTGCAGTGTAGCCTGCCTTGAGTGATCATGCGGGGAAGGGAGATCAGACAACCGAGTGCGATGGCCACGCGCTTGTTGTTATCGCTGCCGGAAACCATGCTTGCAAAAGAGGCTAAGACTATGGTTCACTCTGCCGTGGAAATCACCTAGGCTGTCGTAACTGGACAGACAGGGGATTACAGTACGGACTAAGTGGCAATCGGGTAGATATGTTGGCAACGCATATCCTGACGGATTCAATGGGAACAGCCTGCGCGGCAACGGCAGGTTCTGTCAGGGGAAATCCAACCCGACCTAAGCCGTAAGATTTATCCTGTCTGTTACCGTCTTTTTCATTTATTATTTTCCATAAGGAGTTGTCGTTGTGTCAAAAGCAGACCCGGCTTCACAGAAAAAGGAGAGAAGGAAAGCGATCCGTTGGGTCGTTACCATCTTTTTGGTAACCATTCTGATCTCAGCTACCATTAGCCTGATCTCTGAGGAGATTATGGCAGTATCCGGCATGGCAGTTGCCTTTATGATTCTGCTTGCTATTGTCCTTGTTGGTATTCTGTTCGATATTATCGGTGTTGCTGTTACTTCAGCAGATGAGAAGCCATTTCATTCCATGGCTGCCCGTAAGGTTCGCGGTGCCCGTGAAGCGATTGCTCTGCTTCGCAATGCGGAAAAGGTCAGCTCTATCTGCAATGACGTGATAGGCGACATCTGCGGTGTTGTCTCCGGTTCTGCTTCTGCTACCATAGCGGCGCAGATCCTTACAAAATTCGAATTCTCCTGGCCCATGGTGGTCGGTTTGGTCATGTCTGCACTGGTTGCCGGCGTGACAGTTGGCGGTAAGGCAATTGGCAAAACCTTTGCTATCCATTCCAGCACTGCCATTGTTTCCTTTGTGGGAAAAACCATTTTCCTTATTCGGAATTTTCCCAGACTGTTTAAAAAGAAATCCAAATGATAGGTTGTGACGCTTTGTGAAGCTGCTTCCAAACATCAAAGGTCACGATGACTTGCAGAACCTTACCCAGCAGGAATTGACCGAGTTATGCGGTGAGATCCGCACTTTTTTGGTGGATCATATTTCCAAAACCGGTGGTCATCTTGCCTCCAATCTGGGTACTGTTGAATTGTCCGTAGCCATTGAAACTGTTTATAATACAAATATTGACCGCCTGGTATTTGATGTCGGCCATCAGTCTTATGTCCATAAACTGCTGACCGGACGCCAGGCGGATTTTGACCGTCTGCGCCAGTTTGGAGGCATTGCGGGTTTCCCGAAGCCTTCTGAAAGCGAAACAGATGCCTTTGTGGCCGGTCATGCTTCCAGCTCGGTATCCATTGCCTTAGGCATGGCACGAGCCAGAACTTTGCAAAAACAAAATTATGATGTAGTAACTGTCATTGGTGACGGTGCCGCCACTGGCGGCATGGCCTATGAGGGACTGAATGATGCCGCTGTCAGCGGTGAGAGCATGGTCATTATCCTCAATGATAATGAAATGTCTATTTCCCCCAATGTGGGCGGCTTTGCCCAACATCTTGCCCGTATGCGCAGCAAGGAAAGCTATCTGGGAATGAAGCAGCGTTACCGCAAGGCAATGTCGAGAACCAGACTTGGCAGTGCAGTTTACAAAGGTACAAGACGCGTCAAGGAATGGCTGAAGAAAATACTGTTGCAGCCAACCATCTTTGAGAATATGGGTCTGAAATATATCGGTCCTGTGGATGGACATGATCTTCCGGGACTGATTGCACTGCTTCGTCTTGCGCGTGATATGCGCTGCCCGGTTGTGCTGCACGTACACACCCAAAAGGGCAGAGGCTATGCCCCTGCTGAGGAGAATCCCTCTAAATTCCACGGGATCGGTAAGTTTGACAGCACTACCGGTGTCCTCCTTTCTCCCAGAAAAACCACATATTCTGACGTATTTGGTCAGACTATGCTGGAATTGGCGGCGGAAAATGAGAAACTTTGCGCCATAACCGCAGCCATGCCCGACGGGACCGGTCTTCTGGAGTTTATGAAGCGGTATCCCAAGAGAACCTTTGACGTAGGCATTGCAGAGGAACACGCGGTATCCATGGCAGGCGGACTTGCCAAGCAGGGCATGATTCCTGTTGTCGCGCTGTACTCCACATTCCTGCAACGAAGCTATGACCAGATTTTGCAGGATATTGCTATGCTTCGCCTGCACGCTGTGCTTGCTATTGACCGCGCAGGATTGGTTGGTGAGGATGGAGAAACCCATCACGGAGTATTCGACGTTGGATTTCTGCGCCACGCCCAGGGATTGGAGATTTTGTGTCCTGCCAGCATCGCTGAACTGAAACAAATGCTGCGCTGGTCCGTTGAGAAGCGCAACGGACCTGTTGCGGTTCGTTATCCCCGTGGGGGTGATGGCCTCTTTACTGATGATAATTGGGACGAGGCCACAGGTATTGCCTGTCACAGATCCGGTAAAGACGGTGCGATCGTTACCTATGGATCCCTGGTCAACAACGCATTGAATGCTGCGGATATTCTTGCCCAGCAGGGCACAGATGTGGCAGTTGTTCGGTTGACTAAGGTCAATCCGTTGCCCCTAGACGCGCTGGAAGCTGTGCTTGGGAAGCAAAAGTATATTTTAATCGCAGAGGAAGCCATTGGCGGTATTGCTGAGAGTCTTGCGTGGCAATTGAGCCGGAAAATTCCCGGTGCCAATATTCACACGGTTGATCTTGGCAGAAATTATGTGCCCCATGGAGACATGGCATCCCTATATGAACATTACGGCCTGGATGCCAAATCCTTGGCCGGGAAAATGATGGAGGTACGCCAAGTTGAAAAATAAGAAAAGACTGGATGTACTCTTAACGGAGCAGGGCTACGCGGATACCCGATCCAAGGCACAGGCTATTATCATGGCGGGGCTTGTGTATGTGGATGGACAGAAGGCAGACAAGCCCGGTGTTTCCTATGAAGAAACGGTTTCTATTGAAGTGCGGGGAGAAACCTGTCCCTATGTCAGCCGCGGCGGACTGAAGCTGGAGAAGGCTCTGCGCGATTTTGGCGTTAAGCCCGATGGTTTTGTCTGCAGTGATTCCGGTGCATCCACCGGCGGTTTTACCGATTGCCTGCTGCAGCAGGGTGCGAAGAAGGTATTTGCCATCGATGTTGGCTACGGTCAGCTGGACTGGAAGATCCGCTCCGATCCCAGAGTGGTTGTCATGGAGCGCACCAATATCCGCTATGTAACCTCGGAGGATTTGGGTGAGCCTCTTGACCTGTCAGTGATCGATGTCAGCTTTATTGGTCTGGAGATCGTGCTTCCCACCATAAAGACCCTGTTAAAACCGAATTTCGGACAGGTGCTGTGCCTGATCAAGCCTCAGTTCGAGGCGGGAAAAGAGAATGTTGGCAAAAAAGGCGTTGTGCGTGATCCGAAGATTCATAAAATGGTTCTCGACAATTTCGTCAATCTTGCCCATAGCCTGGGCTTTACCATTCTGGGGCTTACATTCTCGCCGGTAAAAGGCCCGGAGGGAAATATTGAATTTCTTGCGCATTTAACGTTGGCTGAAATGCCTGGTATCGAACCGGATACCCAGCACATTGTAGAGCAGGCGCACGAAACATTGAAGGTGTAATGTTATGAAGAAAGTCATTTTGACGCCCAATCCCTATCGGGATAAGAATTTTTCCACGGTGCGGGAGGCGATGAGCATCCTGCTCGATGCCGGAATGGAAGTGAAGCTGTGTCTGCCATTTGATGTGGACCGAACCTACGATCTGCCCAGCGATCTGCATTTTTCCAGGCTGGACAAGGAAATTCAGAATGCGGATTGCGTGATTTGCTTTGGCGGTGATGGTACGATCCTGCACATGGCAAAAACGGCTACCCGTTACAATGTGCCCATTCTTGGCGTAAACATCGGCACTATGGGCTTTATGGCAGAGCTGGAATCCAGTGAGATGCAGCAGCTTCGCCGCCTGGCCACCGGTAATTACACCATTGATTGCCGTATGATGCTGGATGTGACAGTGCAAAGGGACCGCAATATCATCTTCCATGAAATGTGCCTGAATGACGCAGTGATCACCAAGGGTGCTGTTGCCCGTATTGTTCATGTGAGTGTTACCTGCGACGGTGTACAGGCCATGGAGTGCGGCGGAGATGGCATTATTGTGGCAACGCCTACAGGCTCTACCGGATATAATCTTTCTGCCGGCGGCCCTATTGTGGAGCCCGATACGCAAAGTATTTTGATTACCCCAATTTGTGCACATGATCTGTTGAGTCGTTGCATTGTAGCATCTCCGGATCGTGTTATTTCCCTGGAGCTGACCAGAAACGCCAGACGTAACGGCTTCCTTTCTGTTGACGGTGGAAAAGCCATCAAGCTTTCTATGGGAGATGTGACAACTGTTCGTAAGTCGAAAAAGCAAACCCAGCTGATCCGGCTGAATAACTGTAGTTTCTATGATGTGATCCACAATAAATTTAACCAGTATTGACGGAGGATTCTATGAAGGAAAAAAGACAGGCAATGATTCTCGAGATCGTCAGTACCCGTGAAGTGCATACCCAGGATCAACTGCAGGAAGCGTTGCAGCAGGCAGGCTTTAACTGTACCCAGGCAACAGTTTCCCGAGACATTAAGGAACTGTGCATCGTAAAAGAATTGACAAAATTCGGAACATACCGCTATACCTCCTCGGCGAAAGAGGTGTCAGGTACGTTCTCTGATCGGCTTAACACCATTTTTCGTAAGTGCATTACCAACTATGATCATGCCCAGAATTTGGTTGTGATTCATACAATACCTGGCCTGGGCAGTGCAGCTGCATCCGCGGTGGATTCCATGCAGATGCAGTTCGTTCTGGGCACCATCGCCGGCGACGATACCGTTTTGATCATTATGCGTGACCAGAATGCGGCTGCTGCATTCTGTGGCGAAATTAAGAACTTACTGAACTAAAAAGGGGGGATACCTGTGCTGAGCCTGCTGCATATAGAAAATATAGCGGTCATTGAGTGCGCTGACATCACATTCGATGCAGGATTTAATATCCTTACCGGTGAGACCGGCGCAGGTAAATCCATTGTTATTGATGCTATTTCTGCTATCTTGGGTCAGCGTGCCTACCGTGATATGATCCGCACAGGGGCGACAAAGGCCTCTGTTCGTGCAGTTTTCACAAATGTACCGCAGCTACCTTGGTTTGAAAATAATGCCGTTGCTTACGACCCGGAAACCATGATCCAGCGTGAGATTTATCTTGATGGCAGGAATGTATGCCGCGTCAACGGTGTGCCGGTAACGGTCTCTATTTTGCATCAGCTGGGCATCCAACTGATCAATATCCATGGTCAGCATGACTCTGCATCGCTGTTTGATGAAGAGAATCATTTGACATTTCTCGATGCATTTGCCGACAATGGAGCGATATTTGACGCGTATGTCGAAAAGTATCAGAGCGTTGCCGCATTACGGCGTGAAATCGACAGAAAAACCATGGACGAGGGCGAAAAACTGCGTCGCATGGAGACTTTGCGCTATCAGATCGAGGAGATTTCTAAAGCCGGCTTGGAGCCCGGTGAGGATGAAAGCCTTGAGGAACGCCGTAAGCTACTGCAGAATGCGGAAAAGCTTTCCGACGGTTTGGATGAGGCGGTGGAATGCCTGTATGGCGGTGAAGACACCGATGGAGCTGCTTCCTTGCTGTCCCAGGCTGAGCGGGCATTGGCCAAGCTGAGCCGATATACAGATGCCTTTACTTCCTATCACGAAAAGGTTGCGGATCTGATGTATCAGGTACAGGATGCGGCTGAGGAAGTCAGGGATGCACGAAGCGAATTGAGCTATAGCGCGGACGAACTGGAGCAAATTGAAGAACGGCTCCATACCATCCATAAACTTCGGCGCAAATATGGCGCAAGTTGCACAGATATTCTGGCTTATCTGGAAAAAGCGAAGCAGGAACTGGATGAAATCGAGTTCAATGACGATCATCTGCAACGTCTTGGCGAAAAACTTCGGAAAGCGGAAAAATCCGCATGGGACGCAGCCATTTCCCTTAGGAATTCCCGAAAAACGTCGGCAGATTTGCTGTCGAAGCGCATTTTGACGGAACTTGCGCAGCTGGATATGCCCAAGGTACAGTTTCAATGCCGGTTTGTGGATCTGGAACTGACCGCCAACGGTGCGGATGCAGTGACTTTCTATATGTCCGCCAATGCCGGTGAAGCTCTGAAACCTATGAGTAAGGTTGCCTCCGGCGGTGAATTGGCACGTATCATGCTGGCCATGAAGAATGTGCTGGCTGAAAAGGATCAGGTCAACACCCTGATTTTCGACGAAGTCGACACAGGTGTGTCCGGCCGCGCCGCGCAGCGTGTGGCTGAAAAGCTTAAGCGTGTCGCTGATCATAAGCAGGTTCTCTGTGTAACCCATTTGCCTCAGCTGGCTGCTTTGGCGGATACACATCTGCTGATCGCCAAGTCCGAACGGGACGGCAGAACCTATACAACAGTCACTCCCTTGGATCATGAGGGAAGGATGCGTGAACTTGCCCGCATTATTGGCGGTACCAATATTACCGAGACCACGCTCAAGAGCGCAGAGGAGATGCTTAAAGCATAATTCCGCTCTTGACAAAATCCACAAATTTTGCTACCATACTTGCAACACAATGATGGGAACAAGTAGGCGAACCCTTTTCCGCCAGAGAGCTGCCGGTTGGTGCAAGGCAGTGGGAAAAACCGCTGAAATACCTCCCGGAGTGGCCTTTCCGAAATAGCAGTAGGGAAGGACGGGGTCGTCCGAAACAGCGAGAGGCGTTGTTTGACGCCGTGAGGGTTGCATTGCGAGATGTAACCGAACCAGAGGTGGTACCGCGTGATATTAACGCCCTCTGTCCGTAAGGACAGGGGGCTTACTTATTTTGGAAAGGGGAGTGGATCATGATCACAAAACCCATGGATGTGCTGACGAATTATGAGATTCGCAAAACAAAAAAGCAAAAGTCGGCATTCATTACTGCTGTGACGGCCTATGCTGCGTCGCAAAGGTATTCTACAAAGATCGAAAAAGGTCGGTTTGGCTGTCGAAACATTGTCATCGGCGATCCTGTAAAGGCCGATTATGTTATAACTGCTCACTATGACACCTGCGCCTGGCTGCCGCTTCCTAATTTCATCACCCCTATGTGCCTGCCGGTTTACATTCTCTATCAGTTGCTGATTATGGCCGTTATGGTTGTGCTTTTGGCAGCGCCTGGATGGATTGCTTCCTTTTTTACAGATAATGAGCTTATCTCCAATTTGATAGGCTTTTTGGGCTACACGCTTGTTCTGCTGGCCTTTATTGCCGGACCTGCGAATCGACATAATGCCAATGATAATACTTCAGGCGTGGTAACGCTGCTTCAGATCATGGAATCCTTACCTGACGTTCTCAGAGATCGGGTGTGTTTTGTCCTGTTTGATCTGGAGGAGTCCGGATTGATTGGATCTTCTGTTTACCGCAAGAAGTACAGAACGGCAACCGAGCGACAAACGATCATCAACATGGATTGCGTGGGTGACGGCGATGAGATTATGCTGATTCCAAACAAGAAATTACGCAGACAGGAAGATTTTATGTCGCGGTTGGATATGCTGAGCGGCACATGGGGCAGTAAACGTCTTCGCGTCCATAAAAAGGGACTTGCCATTTATCCCTCAGACCAGATGAACTTTCCCAACAGTATGGCTGTCGCTGCCTTTCACAGGAAAAGATTTGTAGGGCTCTATATGGGACGCATTCACACCCATCGGGATACGATCCTCGATCGAACAAATGTGAACATTCTTCGGGCTGCCCTGATCAGCCTGGTTGCAAACCCCAACAATAATAACACATCGAAAGGATGATTTTTATGAAACTTTATGACGAACTGGTTGCCCGCGGTCTGATCGCCCAGGTTACCAATGAGGAAGAGATCCGTGAAATGATCGATAACGGCAAGGCCACCTTCTACATCGGCTTTGATCCTACTGCTGACAGCCTTCACGTTGGTCACTTCATGGCACTGTGCCTGATGAAGCGCCTGCAGATGGCCGGAAACAAGCCTATTGCCCTGATCGGCGGCGGCACTGCCATGATCGGCGACCCCTCTGGCCGTACCGATATGCGCTCTATGATGACTCGGGAAACTATCCAGCATAACTGCGACTGCTTCAAAAAGCAGATGGAGCGCTTCATTGAGTTCGGCGAGGGCAAGGCACAGATGGTCAACAATGCTGATTGGCTGGTGGACCTCAATTATGTGGATGTGCTGCGTGAAGTTGGCGCCTGCTTCTCTGTTAACAATATGCTGCGTGCCGAGTGCTACAAGCAGCGTATGGAGAAGGGCCTGTCCTTCCTGGAATTCAACTACATGATTATGCAGTCCTACGACTTCTACCACCTCTACACCCACTACGGTTGTAATATGCAGTTTGGTGGTAATGACCAGTGGAGCAACATGCTGGGCGGCACTGAGTTGATCCGCAAGAAGCTGCAGAAGGATGCCCATGCAATGACCATCACGCTGCTGCTCAACTCCGAGGGTAAGAAGATGGGTAAGACCGCTTCCGGTGCTGTGTGGCTGGACCCCAACAAGACTAATCCCTACGATTTCTACCAGTACTGGCGCAATGTTGAGGACGCCGATGTCCTCAAGTGCATCCGTATGCTGACCTTCCTGCCACTTGAGCAGATCGATGCTATGTCTGATTGGAAGGATGCCCAGTTGAACACTGCCAAGGAGATCCTTGCCTTCGAACTGACCAAGCTGGTTCACGGTGAGGAAGAGGCTGTTAAGGCACAGGCTTCCGCCAAGGCCCTGTTTATGGGCGGTGGCGATGATGCCAATATGCCTACCACTGAGATTGCTGCGGATAAGCTGGTGGATGGAAAGATCGGTATTCTGAATCTGATGGTAGCCTGTGGCCTGGCACCCTCTAATAAGCAGGCCCGGCAGTTGGTAGAACAGGGCGGTGTCTTTGTGAATGATGAGAAGGTACCTGCCGCTACCTTCATGGTTACCGAGGATATGCTCCGTGAGGGCGTGAAGATCCGCAAGGGCAAAAAAGTGTTCCATAAGGCTGTTTGGGGCTGAGCGATCATCATGCTGGAATTAGCTAGAGAATGTGATTGGGAGGCTGTAAAACAGCTATCTGTCCAGATCCATGATTTTCATGCAGCCTGGCGACCGGACATTTACTATTCCTGCGAAGAACCATATCCCAAGGCATCCTTTCTTTTGGATATCAAAAATCGCATGATTTATGTCGCAAAGATCGGTGAGATCATCGCAGGTTATGTGATATTATCGGTTCAGATCAAGGATGGACCAGGTACCCATCAGAAAAAACTGTTGAGGCTGGATAGTATCTGTGTAGAGGAAGGTTGTCGAGGGCAGGGAATCGGCAAATCCATGATTGCGGATGTCAGGGCACTGGCAAAGGCCTTTGGCTGTGCGGAACTGATTCTTGGCGTTCACCCTGAAAATGATGGAGCCGTTGCCTTTTACCAAAAATGTGGTTTTCGCATTCGCACGATCAATATGGATTCTGTCCTATAATTGCTGCCGCCCATTTGGGCGGCAGCTTACATTTTGTTACTTTTCATTATGTTTTACTGGACATTTCGTGAAAATGCGCTATAATGATGGTAATATGCCATATTGTGGCAAATTGGTAAAGGAGGCTTTTCTATGAAGCTCAATTACAAACGTACCATTTTGGTCGGTTTCGCGTTCTTCCTGATCAGTGCTTTCTGGCAGGCGTACGACGCAACCATCCCTGTTATCCTGACGAATAAGTTTGGCATGAACCAGACCTGGTCCGGCCTCATTATGGCACTGGACAATATTCTGGCTGTATTCATGCTGCCTATTTTCGGTGCGATTTCCGATAAGTGCGTCGGCAAGAAGACCGGCAAGCGGACACCCTTTATTACTGTGGGTACGATTATTGCTGCGGTTGCACTGGTATGCATGAGTTTTGTCGACAATACCCAGCTCAAGAATTTGTCTGATGTGGCAGGTTCCGATCGTGATGCGCTGTCTGCGATCTACGATCAGCAGGCAGATAAGAATCTCAAAACCCCTGACGGCGAGGACTTTACACTGAAGGCCGTTTTCCCGAATAAGGAAGACTTCGTAGCTATCACCTGCGAGATTGAGCTTGCCAGCGGTGAGATCATGACTAACCCCGACTACACCAATTACGTTGTACCTGCGCGGCAAGCCTGTGCCGCGGATGCTACCGCCAAGGACCCGACCTTACTTGTGTTCTTTGTGGTGTTGCTGTTGGCAGTCTTGATTGCTATGGCCATTTTCCGCAGTCCAGCAGTTGCGCTCATGCCTGATGTGACCATCAAGCCGCTGCGCTCCAAGGCAAATGCGGTTATCAACCTGATGGGCACCGCAGGTGGTATTATTGTGCTGGTTCTGGGCATTGTATTCAAAACAGGCTCCATTCAAAGAAATATGATGAGCTATACCCTTTACTACGGCGTGATTTCTATGCTGATGCTGGGCGCTTTGGGTATTTTCCGCCTGACAGTCCGTGAGCCCCAGTGGGCAAGGGAAATGCAGGACGATAGCAGACGCCTTGGCATTGACGAAAGTGAGCCTGAGGATAAGTCCGGCAACCGCCGTCTGTCCAAGGATGAGCGCCGCAGCCTTCTGCTGATTCTGGCTTCTATCGCGCTTTGGTACATCGGCTACAATGCTATTACCTCCAAATATTCTCTGTACGCCAGCAGTGTTCTGAATATGGACTATAACACCACATTGCTGCTTGCCCAGGCAGCTGCCATCGTTGCCTACATTCCTGCCGGCTTGATCGCATCGAAAATCGGTCGGAAAAAGACGATTCTGGCCGGTGTTGTGATGCTGACATCTGCTTTCGCGGTCGCATCCTTCCTGCGTGCAGGTAGCCCTGTGATGCTGATGAACGCTCTGTTCTGCCTGGCAGGTATCGGTTGGGCCACAATCAATGTAAACTCTTTCCCCATGGTTGTTGAAATGTGCTCCGGTGCTGACATTGGTAAGTACACCGGTTATTACTATACTGCTTCCATGGCCGCGCAGATTGTTACTCCCGTGCTTTCCGGCGCCCTGATGGACGCAACCGGCAGAATGACGATTCTGTTCCCTTACGCCGCAGTTTTTGCAGGCCTGGCCTTTGTGACTATGTATTCCGTGCGCCATGGCGATGTAAAACCGCAGGCTAAGAAGGGCCTGGAAGCTCTGGATACCGATGATTAAGGTGAAACTATGATTTTGATCCCAATAGCGCTCTGTATTCTCGTGCCGATTTGCCTTTACCTGTTTTGTCTTTACGGCAGAACCGGTCATCCTGTAATCGCGAAATTGCGTGGCTGGAATTATGCCCACAGAGGTCTGCATAACGCAGAAAGGCCTGAAAACTCTATGGCGGCATTCCGTGCCGCGTTGGAGTCGGGCTACGGCGTAGAGCTGGACATTCACCTGATGAAGGACGGCAATCTTGCTGTAATTCATGATTCTTCGTTACAGCGTACTGCCGGTGTTGACCTAAGAATTGAGGAACTGACAGCTGACGAACTGGTTCGCTATCCGCTGCAGGGAACGATGGAGTGCATACCTTTGTTTTCCGAGGTTCTGTCGCTTTTTGACGGCAAAGCCCCTCTGATCGTCGAATTGAAGTGTGAAAAAGGCAACCACGCCGATTTGTGTCGGAAGGCCTGTGCCATGCTCGACAATTATGATGGCGTATACTGTATGGAATCCTTTGATCCAAGAGTAGTGCGCTGGCTGCGAAAAAATCGCCCGGATGTTTGCCGGGGACAGTTGTCAGAGAATTGGATGGGCAAAAAAATGCCCATTCCTGGCATTCTCAAATGGGCGCTGACCCATCACATCAGCAATGTATACACGCGACCCGATTTTATTGCCTATAAATATGCGGATCGGAAAGCATTTGGTACAGGAATTTGCCGCAAATTGTTCCGTCTGCCCGGTGTCAGCTGGACACTTCGCAGCCGCGAGGAATATGATACCGCTGTCAGCGAAGGGTGGATTCCGATTTTTGAAAATTTCATCGTGTAAGATATGGGGGAAGGCTGGATGCAATCCATTAATATCATTCAACAAAACCTTTCTGCCGGGGTGTATGCAGATAAGCTGTGCTGGCTTTATGGCTGTGATGCGTTGTCTGCAAACACCTACGCACAGCGGTATGCGCAGGTTCTTCAGGATCTTGAGAATACCTTTGGCCGCCATGAAACCGCAGCCCTGTTCAGTGCGCCAGGCCGCACGGAGCTGGGCGGCAACCATACCGATCATCAGCACGGTTGCGTTTTGGCCGGTTCTGTGAATATCGACATTATCTGCGCTGTTGCCTACAATGATTTGGGGACGATTCGACTGAAAAGCGAGGGTTACGACCCGATTTCTGTCGATATATCCGATCTTGTCAAGCGAGAGAGTGAGGAGAATACCAGTGTTGCCATCCTGCGTGGCACCTGCGCTGCCTATGTCCAGAGGGGTGCGAGACTCAGTGGCCTGGACATTACCATGATCTCCAATGTGCCCAAGGGAAGCGGAGTATCCTCCTCAGCGGCATTTGAAGTGCTGCTTGGTACTGTATTCAATGACCTGTTCATGGAGCAACAGAAGCTGAATCCTGTACAGATCGCCCAGATCGGTCAGTGGGTTGAAAACGTATATTTTGGCAAACCCTGTGGCTTGATGGATCAAATGGCCTGTAGTGTTGGTGGCGTTGTAGGCATTGATTTTGCCGATCCGACTGCCCCCATAGTTGAACGGGTTGAATTCGATTTGCACGATGCCGGACTGTCTCTGTGCATTCTCGACTCCGGTGCGGATCATGCTGATCTGACAGATGAATATGCCGCTATCCCTGCCGATTGTAAGGCTGTAGCGAATATTTGCGGCAAGGATGTACTGCGAGATGTGGATTACTCTGTATTCCATGAGAAAATTCCCGTCTGCCGCCAGCAGCTTGGCGATCGGCCTGTCTTGCGCGCCATGCATTTCTTCGCTGACAATGGCCGTGTGCCGCTTCAGATTCATGCACTGAAGGAAAAGAATTTTGAAATGTTTCTTGATCTTGTGAAGGATTCTGCCCACAGCAGTTGGGAATATTTGCAGAACATTACTCCGGCTGGCTATGTAAAACACCAGGCAGTTGCCATAACCATCGCCCTTTGCCGTCAAATTCTGGGAGACAGAGGCGCTGTTCGCGTACATGGCGGCGGTTTTGCCGGTACGGTGCAGGCTTTTGTTCCTGTAGATATGGTTGCTGCGTTTAAGGCGAAGACTGAGAAGATATTAGGACAGAACACTTGCAATGTGATGACAATTCGCCCTGTTGGCGGCATCCGCATTGCATAAGGAGGATAAACCTATGCTCAATCAACTGGTGCAATACGGTTTGGATACTGGGCTTTTGCCTACGGATGATCGGATTTACACCTTCAACCGTCTGCTTGCCGTTATGAAGCTGGATGAGTGGATACCCTCCGAGAAGCCTCCCATGGAGCTCCACGAAATTCTGGAAGAATTGACAGACAACGCAGTGGCACGCGGCGTATGTCAGGACGATGCCACCTCACGTGAGCTGTTTGACACGGCTCTGATGGATTGTCTTATGCCCAGGCCCAGCCAGGTCCACCGGGAATTTGAAGCTCTGTATGACACCTATGGACCGGAAGCGGCTACGGGTTGGTACTATGCACTGAGCCAAAATTCGAATTACATCCGGCGGGACCGTATCGCAAAGGATCGGAAGTGGACCGCTAACACCAAATACGGCGTACTAGACATTACCATCAACCTTTCCAAGCCCGAAAAGGATCCCAAAGCCATTGCCGCAGCAAAAAACGCGCCACAAAGCGGCTATCCAAAGTGCCAGCTTTGTGTTGAAAATGAAGGCTATGCCGGCCGTATGAATCATCCTGCAAGACATAATCACCGTATTGTTCCCATTACGATCAATGAAAGTGACTGGTTTTTGCAGTACAGCCCTTATGTCTATTACAACGAGCATTGTATTGTTTTTAACGGTCAGCATACTCCCATGAAAATCGAGCGGGCAACCTTCCGCAAGCTGCTGGATTTTGTAGCAATGTTTCCCCACTATTTTGTAGGCAGCAATGCCGATCTTCCCATTGTAGGCGGCAGTATCCTCAGTCATGACCATTTCCAGGGAGGTCGCTATGAATTTGCAATGGAAAGAGCGCCCGTGGAGCTGATCTGGAACTTCCCGGATTTCCCGGATGTGGCCGCTGGCATCGTTCATTGGCCTATGAGCGTGATCCGCCTTCGTTCTGCTGATTCTCATCGTCTGGTTGAATTGGCTGACCGGATTCTGCATCGCTGGAGAGATTATTCCGATCCGGAATGCACCATCTATGCCTACACCGACGGAGTGCCCCACAATACCATCACACCCATCGCCCGCAGAAGGGGAGAAGACTTCGAGCTGGATCTTGTTCTGCGCAACAATCTGACCACCGAGGAGCATCCGCTGGGACTGTATCATCCCCATGAGGAGCTGCACCATATCAAGAAAGAGAATATCGGTCTCATTGAGGTTATGGGTCTTGCGGTTCTGCCCAGCCGTCTGAAGGGGGAATTGGACACCCTAGCAAAGGCGCTCAAGGAGGGAATCCCTTCCTCTGAATTTGCTGAAACCATCCAAAAACATACCCGCTGGGCAGATGACCTTCGGTATCATTATGACTTCGAAACAGAGGATGTGCCCAGAATTCTGGAATATGAGGTTGGCCGCATTTTCGCAAGGGTATTGGAAGATGCCGGCGTCTATAAGCTGACTCCAGAAGGCAGAACTGGCTTTGTTCGTTTCCTGGAATCCGTCTATTAAGGAGGAAACATATGGCAATTTTGGTTTCCGGCGGTGCCGGATATATTGGAAGCCACACCTGTGTGGAGCTACTGAATGCCGGCTTTGATATTGTTGTAGCCGATAATTATTATAATTCCTGCCCCGCCTCTCTGAACAGAGTCAAGGAGATCACCGGAAAGGATTTCCGTTTCTACGAAGCGGATATGACAAATACAGCCGATGTGGAGCGGATTTTTAGGGAATGCCCGGATATTTCCGGCGTTATTCAGTTTGCTGCGTATAAAGCCGTTGGTGAAAGCACTAAAAAACCTATCGAATATTATGCAAATAACCTTGGTTGCACGCTGACGATTTTGGATGTGATGCGCCGCTATGGCTGCAAGAATTTCTTGTTCAGCTCCTCAGCGACTGTTTACGGTGACCCGGCATCTGTACCCATTACTGAGGATTTTCCTGTAGGTGCTACTACCAATCCCTACGGTACCACCAAGGCGTTCACCGAACGGATTTTGATGGACTGCTGTGCGGCTGATCAAGACTTGAATGTTGCACTTCTACGGTACTTCAACCCCATCGGCGCCCATCCCAGTGGATTGATCGGTGAAGATCCCAACGGTATCCCCAATAATCTGGTTCCTTATATTGCCAAGGTTGCGGTTGGAAAACTGGAAAAGCTTCACGTTTTTGGTGACGACTATCCTACTCCTGACGGCACAGGTGTCCGTGATTATATTCACGTGGTTGATTTGGCAGTTGGTCATGTAAAGGCCCTCCAGAAGCTTCTGGAGGCGCCGGGACTGGTTATCTATAATCTCGGCACCGGTAATGGATACTCCGTTTTACAGGTGCTTCACGCCTTTGAGAAGGCCTGCGGCAAAGAACTGCCCTATGTAATTGATCCCCGGCGTCCCGGCGATATAGCAGCGTGCTGGGCAGATCCAACGAAAGCCCGGGAGGAATTGGGTTGGGTTGCGCAGTATGGCATTGATGATATGTGCCGTGACACCTGGAACTGGCAGAGTAAAAATCCGGATGGATACCCCAAATAAAATATGCGGCATCTGTTTTTCGCAGATGCCGCTTTCTTTATGTATGCTTATATATTGCGAAGCTATAGGGATGAAGGACAGCGGTGCTCTCTGTTTGCCCAGTCAGCAGGTTGACCATAGGTTCTCTGAGAGACACAGAAGCTGTATTTGTACCGGAATAGTTTTCTAAGAACAGGTATGTGTGCACGCCGTCTGTACGGCTGTGAGCAGTTACACCGTATGCAAGCTTATTGCCAACATTGGAGCGCAGCCCAATTCGCTCTAAAAGATACGTCATTATTTGGTCCTTTAACTCCCCACTGTCCCGGCAGGCCTGGTAAACAGCAATGCCCTTTCCATAGGTATGGATGGTAGCAGCAGCCATGCCTTGATACCATCCGTCAGTATAGGTTGCCAGTGCTTCCGCGCCCTTCAGCTTCAGCACCTCACAGTAATCTACCAGTTCGTGGTATTCGCCATGGAAACTGGCGTGCTGGCGTTCTGCCGGATAGAGCACATCTATTTCCTGGGAAATGATACCAAATACATCCTTAAGTTTACTTGCCGGAATGCCGCCCAAATGGCACAAATCGTTTTCGTCCACGGTTCCAAGCATATAGGTGGCATAGAGTGCTCCGCCGCGGCGAACATAGCCTTCCAGATTATCAACGGTCCTGTCGTCCGTCAAATACAGCATGGGCGCCACTACAATTTTGTACTTGCTAAGATCAGCATTTCGGGAGACAATATCGCAGTCGATGCCCCGTTTCCAGAATTCATTGTGATAGCTGTAGCAGGTCTCAAAATACTTCTTGCCGGCATTTGCGTAGCCCTGGCAATCGTCCAGTGCCCACATATTCTCCCAGTCAAAAATCACTGCCGCCTTTGCGTCCGTAACAGTTCCAGAAATTTCGTCAATTTTCTGCAGAATTTCGCCTGTGCGCTGAACACTTTTGAAGACACGGGTATCTGCAGTGCCGTCATGTCCAACCACGGCACCGTGGAATTTTTCCGAAGATCCCCGGCTCTTGCGGAACTGGAAATACTGCACACTGTCACTGCCGTGGGCGATTGCCTGTATGGACGAAAGTACATCCATGCCGGGGCGTGTGGGCTTATTGTAGGGCTTCCAGTTGACACCGCTTGGGGTGCTTTCCATTAACAGGAAGGGCTTACCTTTCAGACTGCGGTACAGATCGTGCCAGAACGCAGCCTTTTCAGCAATGACAGCGTCATCGCCGTTATGCCACTCGGGGTAGGAATCCCAGGAAGCAAAATCGATTATATTGGCTACCTTGTGATAGTCCAGATCGTAGAACTCATACATCATATTGATGGTAACAGGCAAGGCAGGGGAGTACTGGCGGATGGGCGTGATCTCATTTTGGATGAAGTCCATGGTCTGATGTGTGACAAACCGATGCCAATCCAGATTCAGTCCGTGGGTGCCGTTTTCCGTCAAAGGGCTGGGAGGTTCGATCTGGTCAAAGGAATCGTAGGTATGACTCCAAAAGGTTGTCCAATAGGCTTTGTTCAGTGCGCCGATGTTGCCATTGAATTTGTTCCTCAGAAAGTCCCGGAATGCCTGCTTACACAGATCACAATGACATTCACCGCTATACTCGTTTGAAATGTGCCATGCGATAACAGCGGGGTGGCTGCCGTAGCGCTGGGCAAGGCGGGCGTTCATCTGCCGCACCTTTTCCCGGTAAACGGGACTTGTAAAACAGTGATTGTGCCTTGCCCCGAAGCCCATACGCTGACCGAAGGGCGTTACCCGCAAAACCTCAGAATACTGATCAGCCATCCAATGTGGGCGTGCGCCGGAGGGCGTTGCAAGAATCACTTTTCCGCCATTTCTATGAATCTTGTCAATAATTTCATCCAGGAAAGAAAAATCATATTCGCCCTCTCTTGGCTCAAGCTTGGCCCATGAGAAGATGCCAACGGTCATTTCGTTGCAATTTGCCAGACGCATCAGTTCCATATCCTTGTCCCATATGGACTTGTCGTCAATCCATTGCTCCGGATTGTAATCAGCACCGTGAATCAGGTGAGGAAAAGAAGGGCAGGGGGGATTTCTCATTTGCATGTCATCACTCCTCTGAAATTTTTTTCATCATAACACAAAGATCCTTGAGAATCAACTGTTTACAAAGCAAAAGCGGGATGTTATAATCAAATCGAAAAGGAGGGGATTGTTGATGCATTCCAAAATCATTCGTAAATTTACCTGTGCTGTACTTGGGGCAGCAATGCTCTGCGGTCTCTTTGCCGGCTGCAAAGAGAAGGAAGCGGAAAACCAAAAGAAACCAATTGTGAAAATTGAAGGATCCGATCTATATGTGGAGAAGGTGGATAACCTTTCAGATGATTTTATTATGGGTATGGATGCTTCCTGTGTTCCTGCTCTGGAAGCCAGCGGTGTAAAATACTACAACTACGAAGGCGAGGAACAGGATGTATTTCAGACCTTGTCCGAAGCCGGTGTGAATTATATCCGTGTGCGCATCTGGAATGATCCCTATGATGAAAACGGAAACGGCTATGGCGGCGGTAACTGCGATATTGACAATGCCATCGCCATCGGCAAGCGAGCCACCCAATACGGAATGAAATTGCTGGTCAATTTCCATTATTCCGATTTCTGGGCGGATCCCGGCAAGCAGATGGTTCCCAAGGCATGGAAGGGTATGAGTGTAGAAGAAAAGGCGGAGGCGCTGTATCAGTACACAAAGGAATGTCTTGAAAAACTAAAATCGGCCGGGGTTGACGTTGGCATGGTTCAGGTGGGTAACGAAACCAATGGCGCCATGTGCGGAGAAACGAAATGGACGAATATTGCTCCGCTGATGCGTGCAGGTTCCAAGGCGATCCGTGAGGTGTTCCCCAATGCCCTGGTTACCGTCCATTTTGCAAATCCTGAGAAGGCGGACAGCTATGCGTCCTACGCCAATAATCTGGATTATTACGGCGTGGATTATGATGTATTCGCTTCTTCCTACTATCCCTATTGGCACGGAACCCTGGAAAATCTGAGTGCCGTATTGACAAAGGTAAATGAAAAGTTCGGCAAGAAGGTTATGGTTATGGAAACCTCCTATGCCTATACTGCCGAAGATACCGACTTCAACGGCAACACGATTTCTGATGGCGGCACCGTAACAAAGAACCATCCCTATACAGTACAAGGTCAGGCGACTTCCGTACGGGATGTGATTGAGTGCGTATCCAACATTCCCGGCGGCATCGGTGTTTGCTACTGGGAAGGCACGTGGATCACGGTTGGCCAGAACAGCTGGGAGGAAAACGCTGCCAAATGGGAGAAATACGGCTCCGGCTGGGCAAGCTCCTACGCATCCGGCTATGACCCCAATGATGCAGGTAAGTATTATGGCGGCTGTGCCGTTGATAACCAGGCCATGTTCGATGCCAATGGGCATCCGCTGGAATCATTACGCGTCTTCAACCTGGTTCACTTTGGCAATACGGATGTTCCCATCCAGGCAGATGCGCTGCAGGACGTTCAGATGCTCTGTGACATGGGCAAACCCATTACCATGCCCACAACCGTCAATGCTATCATGACCGATGGCAGTACGAAAGCTGTGGATGTTGTTTGGGATATAACAGCAGAAGAACTGGATGCGATGGCAAACGGCGGTGCCAATAAGTACACCGTGACAGGCACTGCTGACGGACGTAAGGCAACCGCTTACATCTCGGTCATTGAATTTAACTACCTGACGAATGACAGCTTTGAAACCGGCGACCTGACCGGATGGACTCTCCATGAGATTGGAAACGCAAATGAGCTGTATGTGGAAAAGAAGCTGACCGATTCTCTGACCGGTGAATACCATATGCATTTCTGGAGCGCAACCGCCAACAGTGTATGGTTTACTCTGGAGCAGGAAGTGAACGATCTGTCTTCCGGTAAGTACAAGTACAGCATCTCCATCATGGGTGGTGATTGCGGGGAAACTGAGATTTATGCCTATGTAAAGATCAACGGTGTTATCGTTGCGACTGCACCCATGACAATCAACGGATACGGCAACTGGGACACGGGAACGATCTCCGGAATCGATTATCTGACAGCGGATTCCATCGTAGTTGGCATCTATGTGAAGTGCCAGGGCGCAGGAAGCGGGGCATGGGGTAAAATCGACGATGCTATGCTGAATTCCGACCGTTAAGGTGCACAATTGGAATGTGTGCATATTGTGCAATGTGCACGCATTCTATTAAGTGGTATTGACATTTCGTGTGAAATGTTATATATTTTACGTGTCGGCTTTATACTTTATTTACACATTCTACAGATTTGCAAACAGAACTAGTTCTGTTTGTTCAGGGACTTCATCCCTGAACAAATCACGGTTGTGTTAAGCGGTATAAGGCCAAAATCACGCCGTATTACGGCAAGAAAGATTTACAGGAGGAAACTATGAAGAAAATCGTATCCATCGCTCTCGTTCTGATTATGGCTCTGGGCCTGTTCGCCGGCTGCCAGCAGAATGAAGAGACCACTGCTCCTGCAAACGCTGACCTGGCTGGTACCTACAAGATCACCATGTGGGTTTCCGAGGTTGACGGTGTTGCTGAGCAGTTCCAGCAGCAGATCAAGACTTTCAATGAGACCAACGAGTATGGCATCATCATTGAAGCTCAGATCGAAGGCGTTTCCGAAGCCAATGCCGGTTCTCAGGTTCTGGCTGACGTCGCTTCCGCTCCCGACATCTTCTGCTTCGCTCAGGACCAGCTGGCCCGTCTGGTGCAGGCTCAGGCTCTGGCCGAGCTGGGCAAGGGCGCTGCTTCCAACGTGACCGCTAACAACGACGCTGGTTCCGTTGCTGCCGCTACCGTTGCTGGCACTATGTATGCTTATCCCATGACCTCTGACAACGGCTACTACATGTACTATGACAAGAGCATGTTCACCGAAGAGGACATCAAGGATCTGGCTGCTCTGGTTGCTAAGTGCGAGCAGAACAACGTGAAGTTCCGTTTCGGCCTGGAGAACGGCTGGTACGTCGCTTCCTTCTTCTTCGCTACCGGTTGTGTCACCAACTGGACCACCAACGAGAACGGTGAATTCGTTTCCGTTCACGATACCTTCAACTCCGCAGAAGGCATGATCGCTATGAGAGGCATGCAGATTCTGACCAAGTCTCCTTGCTATGACTCCAATGCTGACATCTTCACCGACGCCGGTGTTATCGTTACCGGTATTTGGAACGCTAACGCTGCTCAGGCTCACTTCGGTGACAATCTGGGCGCTTGCAAGCTGCCTTCCTTCACTGTTGATGGCAAGACCTACCAGCTGGGTTCCTACACTGGTAACAAGCTGATGGGCATTAAGCCCCAGAGCGATGCCAAGCGCGGTGCTGCTCTGTCTCAGCTGGCTCAGTATCTGACCGGCGAGGCTTGCCAGAACCAGCGTTACGAGACCTTCCAGTGGGGTCCCTCCAACAAGAACGCTCAGGCTACTGAAGCTGTTCAGTCCAACATCTCCCTGGCCGCTCTGGCTGCCCAGAATGCTTTCGGCACTCCTCAGGGCCAGATCGCCGGTGTTTACTGGGACAACGCAAGCGCTCTGGCCGCTGTTGCCAAGAACGCCGCTAACGATGCAGAACTGCAGGCTGGTCTGGACAACTACAAGGCCGCTATCGACGCTTACCTGAGCCTGACTCCCGAGCAGCGTAATGCCTTCACCGTCATCGGTGGCATTAAGAACACCGGCTGGGGCACTGACTTCGAGATGAAGGAAGATCCCGCTGGCACCTGGACCTCCGTCGAGGCTTTCGATCTGGAAGCTGGCACCGAGTTCAAGGTTCGTCAGGGTATGGACTGGAAGGTCGCTTTCGGTGACAACACCGCCAATGCCGACACCAGCATTCCTCTGAGCAACAAGCCCAACTTCGTGGTTGAGACCGCTGGCAAGTACTACATCCAGCTGGTCTACAATGCAGAGGCTGGCACCGCTGTCATCAACCTGATTCCTGCCTAATTGCATATAGTTTGGGAGAGGGTGGGTCTCCGGACCCACCCCATCCTTTTTAGAAGGCATTGTTGCCGGCATACCAGTACAAGGTCATCTTGCGTATCCGAAACAATGCCTTTCATTTTTAGGTAAAAGGAGGATAGCCGTATAAACATTGTTTATATGCATGAAAAATAATGAAGAGATTAAGCGATTTAGAGTACCTGCAACTCAATAAGTTTCAGGCTTTCCTTTATAGGCTCAAAATTTTCTTCTGCTCCATCCCCGGATGGATTTGGGGACTGTGCCTGGCACTGTGGGGCGTCCTGAAGAAGTTTGGTTTGAAAATTTGGGGTGGACTTGTCGATATTGGCACCACCTTTAAGAAGGGTAATTGGGCTGTTAAGCTGTCTTACCTGATTTTTGGCTTCGGCAACCTTTTCTACGGTCAGATTGGCCGCGGTTTACTGTTCCTGTTCTTTGAGGTCATGTTCATTGGCTACATGATCATCCCCAACGGCGGTCTGTATTGGTTGGGCAAGTGCAACTGGTTCCAGACCGGTATGACCATTGGTACTGCTCAGGGTCACAAACAGTATAATGAACTTTACGATACCTATGTCTGGGTAGAGGGTGATGACTCTGTCCGCGTGATGCTTTACGCTCTGCTGACCGTCATTTTCATTATCGCCTTCATCTGGACCTGGAGACTGCAGATTAAGCAGTGCCGTATTTGCATGGATATTACAGCATCCGGCAAGAAGGTAAAGAGCGGCAAGGACGATCTTCGCAGCATGGTGGACGATCAGTTCCATAAGACTATGCTGGCTCTGCCTCTGACCGGTATTCTGCTGTTTACTGTGCTTCCCATCATTTATATGGTGCTGGTTGCATTTACAACTTACGATGCTTCCAACGACGGCTATTCCAAGCTCTTTGGATGGGCTGGCTTTGAGAATTTCGGCGGACTGTTTGAGACCGGATACGGCGGCATGGGACCTGCCTTCCGTGAGATTCTTGGCTGGACGCTGATGTGGTCTTTCTTTGCAACCTTCAGTACCTATTTCCTGGGTATGTTTGTTGCAATCATGATCAACAAAAAGGGCATCAAGCTAAAGAAGCTTTGGAGAACTGTGCTGGTTATGACCATTGCGATTCCTCAGTTCGTTTCTTTGCTGTATGTCCGCCAGCTGTTTGACAGCTCCGGTATTATCGGTGAGGCACTTATTGATTGGGGATGGCTGCCGGAAAGCATGGTTGCCAAAAACCAGCTGTCTCTGTGGGCGAACCCCACCAGTGCCAAGATCCTTTTGATCGTTGTAAACATCTGGATCGGCATTCCCTACGTTATGCTGCAGGCCACCGGTATTCTGATGAATATCCCTGCTGACCTGTATGAGTCTTCCCGTGTTGACGGCGCAAACGCATGGCAGCAGTATACCCGTATTACATTGCCCTATATGCTGTTTGTTACCGGCCCTGCTTTGCTGACAAGCTTTGTTGGCAATCTGAATAACTTTAACGTTATCTACCTGCTGTCTGGTGGTGGACCCACCAACACGGATTTGGGCTCTGTCGGCGGTGCGGTTGTCGGTCATACAGACTTGCTGGTAACCTGGCTGTTCAAGATGACCATGGGCAGTACTGAGGCCAGATATAATATGGCTTCTGTCCTTGGTATTTTGATCTTTGCCGTTTGCGCGATCCTGTCCCTGGTCGTGTACAACGTCATTCCGTCTACTAAGAATGAGGAGGATTTCAAGTAATGGCTAATAACAACAAGATTCAGAAATCCGGCCTCGGCGCCCGCGCCAGCAGACGCATCAGCAATACCATCATCTACATTGTCCTTGTTCTTATTACTGTTATCTGGCTCTTCCCGTTCTTCGGAATTGTAATGGAATCCTTTAAGGTCAATGTTCAGGGTATGGACGGCGAACTGTTCCCCGGTAAGTTCGGTTTTGATAATTACGTTCGTCTGTTTACCAAAACCGATTTCCCCAAGTGGCTGACCAATACAGCCCTGATGGGTGTTGCTACCGCATTCTTCCAGACACTCTTTGTCCTGTCTATGAGCTACACACTGTCCCGTCTGCGCTTCAAGGGCAGAAAGGGCCTGATGAACCTGATGCTGATTTTGGGTATGTTCCCTGGCTTCCTGACCATGATCCTGATCTACAAGGTTTTCTCTGATTTTGGTCTAACCATGGAAATGGCTCCTGTTGGTCTGGTCATTGTTTACTGCGCCAGCTCCGGTATGGGTTATTACGTATCGAAGGGCTTCTTTGATACCATTCCCAAGACCCTTGACGAAGCAGCCCGTGTGGACGGCGCAACCCGTCTGCAGGTGTTCTACAAGGTGATCATGCCCCTGGCAAAACCCATCGTCATCTACACCATTCTGATGGGCTTCATGGCTCCCTGGGGCGATTACATGATGGCAATGTACATCATCCACGAAAACAGTGCCGGTATGAACGTTGCTGTTGGTATGTACGAGTGGCTCTCCAAGACAATGGTCAATACAAATTATACCATATTCTGTGCCGCGGGCGTTGTTGTTGCAATTCCCGTAACGACTGTATTCCTGTGCCTGCAGAAGTACTATGTTGAAGGTGTCACCGGCGGTGCAGTGAAAGGATAAGAGGAAGATAATATGGCTAGTGTAAAATTAACGAATGTTAAAAAAGTATATGATAACAATGTAGTTGCGGTTCAGGAGTTCAATCTGGATATTGCCGATAAGGAATTTATTGTTTTCGTCGGTCCTTCCGGCTGCGGTAAGTCCACCACGCTTCGTATGATCGCCGGTCTTGAGGACATCTCCGGTGGTACTGTTGAAATCGACGGTGTTGTTGTCAATGACCTGCAGCCCCGTGACCGTAACATTGCAATGGTCTTCCAGAACTATGCACTGTATCCCCACCTGACCGTCTTCGAGAACATGGCTTTCAGCCTGCGTCTGAAGAAGGTGCCTCAGGATGAGGTTTATGAGCGTGTGACCCACGCTGCTGAGGTTCTGGGCATTACCGAATATCTGCTGCGTAAGCCCCGCGCTCTGTCCGGCGGTCAGCGCCAGCGTGTTGCTATCGGCCGTGCAATGGTCCGTGACTCCAAGGTGTTCCTGATGGACGAGCCTCTGAGTAACCTGGATGCCAAGCTGCGTAACCAGATGCGTGCTGAGATCATTCTGCTGCGTCAGCAGTTGGATACCACCTTCATTTACGTTACCCACGACCAGACCGAAGCTATGACTCTGGGCGACCGTATCGTCATTATGAAGGACGGTTTCATCCAGCAGGTTGGCAGCCCTGAGGAGGTCTTTGACCGTCCCAGCAACCTGTTCGTTGCCGAGTTTATCGGTGCACCCAAGATGAACATCGTGCGTACCAACCTTCTGCTTGAGAACGGTAAGTACTATGTTACTCCCTTCGGTGCAAAGATTGAGGTTGATGGTGAGAATGGCCGACTGCTGAAGGAAAAGAATGTTACTCCCGGTGAGGTTGTGCTTGGTGTACGTCCTGAGCATATCGAACTGGCGAACGCTCCTGCTGCCAACACCATCAACGGTAGCATTCTGGTTAACGAAATGATGGGCTCCGAGCTGCACCTGCACGTGAAGGTGAGCGACGATGTGAAGATGATCGTTCGTACCCCCACTGTTGGTCTTAGCTACGAAGAACGTGCCCAGCTGAAGAATGGTCACCCCATCTCCGTTACTTTCCCCGGCAAGGTAATGTATTTCTTCGATCCCGAAACCGAAAAGAACCTTCTGTATTAAGCATAGAAAATCCGCCGGAGGAAAACCCTCCGGCGGTACTTTTCTTTTATCGAAGAACCACGCTGGTCTTTGCATCAATGGTCAGTGTTGTACCATCCAGTGTAGCGCCTCCAACGCCTGCGTAAGCGGCTAATACACTAAAGGGAATATCCGTAATGGACGAAAGATCAAAGGTCACCGTGTCGTTTGTGGGGTTATGCAAAACAGCAACGGTCTTACCTTCATAAGTACAGAGGAATCCACCGTATTTGCCACCGGTCTTCAGCGGTTCAAAGGTTCCGTATGCGATTTCGGGATTTGCCTTGCGAATCGTGATCAGACGTTTGTAATGGTTGTAAAGGCTATTACCATCCGGCAGCTGATCTGCAACTGTGCCGTGGATCTGCTCTGCCTTGTAGGTTGTGCCAACGGGGTTCTTGACTGTATCCTCGTCACCCCAGAGCATAGCCAGTCTGCGATTGGCATCTGTATTGGCACCGCCACGTGAGCCAAGCATACCAATCTCTTCACCGTAATAGATGAACGTTGAGCCCGGCAACAGGATGGACAGATTGGCTGCCATGTAAGCATCACCACTAGCAACTGTCAGATAACCGCCAGCACGGTCCGTATCATGGTTGGCAATGAAGGTAACCATCATGGCATTGGGATTCATTGCATGGATAGAATCGAGGTAGGAATCTACATAATTGACAAAGCTGTTGACATTTCCATTCTTTGCGGTGCCAGCAATTTTGCCGGAGGTCTGAGACATGGAGAAATTGAAGCAATTTGTAGACTGGAAGTAGGGGAAAGTGGTGGCATCCGCGTCCCACACCTCAGCAACTGTGTAAATATCAGGCTTAATGTCACGAAGTTGGGCCATGTACCAATTCCAGAAGTCTACACTCTTGCCTGCGTCGCTGTAGTAAATATACTTGGCAGCGTCAAAGCGGAAGCCATCCACACCCATATCCAGATAGTACTTTGCCACATCTACCATAGCCTGCCGAACTGCTTCGTTATCGAAGTTCAGCTCCGGCATCTCGGAGGAGAAGTTGCCCTCATAGTACTTGTTTGTGCCGCTGATGGGATAGTATGTTGCACCGGCTTCCTTTACCTCAGACCAGGAATAGAAATTGTAGTACGGATCAGCAGGATCATTATTGTTGTGCGCGTTAACAAAACTCTGATACCATTTGTTCGCCCTGGATGTGTGGTTGATTACCAGATCCAAAATGATCTGTACACCACGGCTGTGGCAAAGCTCGATTAGTTCCTTCAAATCGTCCATGGTACCGAATTGGGGATCAATCTGATAATAATCAGTTGTATCGTATTTGTGATAGCTTGGCGAGAGGAAAATAGGGCTCAACCAGATACCTTCCACGCCAAGACTGACACCGGAATTGGGATCGCCGTCATTAAGATAATCAAATCGTTCGATAATTCCACGGAGGTCGCCGACACCGTCGCCATTGGAATCGGAGAAGGAGCCAACGAAAATGTGGTAATAGATTCGTGCATTCGTGGCGTTTGTCATAGTCACAGTACCCGCATCATTGATAATTGCTTCATTTCGTTCGGTATGCAGTTCGTATTTTCCGCTGAGATCCTTATTGTCTTCCACCTGATCTTCCACTTTGCAACCGAAAAGACACAGTAAAATGGAAGCGATGAGTAATAAACTGAACAGTTTCTTCATTTTGCCTCCTTAAATCTTGTTTCCATTATCAACGAGGATTTGCGTCAATTCTTCCATGCGTTCAACAGGGAAGGGAGGATTCGCTATAGGTTTCATAGCAATGCCCATCAGCTTGACAGGATTATCGTCAGCCGCAACTCGGTTGGAGCTGAGATCCCCGCATCGCTTGCAGCGGTGAATAATGGCCCATTCACCCTTATTCCGGACCCATACAGCGATGGGTTCCATAACACCGCCGCAGTCTGATTCACGGTCGCCTGGCTCAATGTCCACATGGAGGCTGCTCAGGCAATAGGGGCAGTGATTGCGGTGTTCGCTGGAAGCTCCCTCCGGAACAACCAGGCGACCGCAATTTCTGCATTCAAAGCTTTCATTGCAAGCGTGGGTTTTATAATAGCCTTTTTCAAAGGACATTCGCTTATTTTCGCGATTCATAGGTTTACCCCTTTCCAAAGTTTTCTATATTATAGCACACAAAGTCTAATTTCGCAACAAGTCAATTGCAATCTGCGAACCTTTCTGTTATGATAAGAAAAAAGGGGGGAGAAGAATGATCGATTTACTTACCCGTGCCGGAGCGTTTGTTTCAGTAATCCTACTGGGCATTATTTTACGGAGAATTGGATTATTCAAAGCGGATGACTTTCGGGTATTATCCAATATTGTGATTAAAGTAACGCTACCTGCTGCGATTATTAAAAGCTTTTCAGTAAATGAGATTCGCCCGGATATGCTGACTCTGGCCCTTCTTGGCTTCGGCTGCGGTGCGCTGTATATGCTGCTGGCACATTTTTGGACAATCAGAAAATCAAGGCAGCAACGTGCCTTTGAAATATTGAATCTTCCAGGTTACAATATTGGTGCGTTTGCATTACCGTTTTGTCAAAGCTTCCTTGGCCCGATGGGTGTGGTTGCCACGTGCTTGTTTGACACCGGCAACGCCTTTATCTGTCTTGGCGGTGCTTACGCTATCGCTACCATGATCAAAGATGGAAGCGGATTTTCCTGCAGGAGGCTACTAAAGTCCCTTGGAACCTCTGTGCCTTTCATGTGTTACATCATAATGGTTTCTTTGAATTTGATGCGTATCAAACTGCCGGGTATGATATTGGAATTTGCTGATGTTGCGGCAAATGCAAACGCATTTATGGCGATGCTGGCCATCGGTGTGGGCTTTAAGCTAAGCGGTGAGAAACATCAGATCGGTTGTATTTTCAGAATACTTGGTACGCGTTATGCTATAGCAGCAGTGCTTGCAGTGTGCTTTTATTTCCTTCTACCGTTCCCACTGGAGATCCGTCAGGCGCTTGTGATTCTGTGCTTTGCACCAATTAGCACCGCTGTGCCGCCTTTTACCAGAGAGATGGGGGGCGACGCAGGATTATCTTCTGCAATCAACTCAATCGCCATTGTTTGCAGTATGGTGTTGATGGTGACGCTTCTTGGTATAATGCTATAAAAAGATCCGCCTTCATAGGCGGATCTCTTTACATCTGATTGGCGATGAGCGCGCGAATATCCTCGTTGTTTTCTATTTGAGACGGTACGGCGTTTTGTAACGCATTTTTTTCATAGCGACAACCACAGAATGCGGGCTCCAGAAGAGAGGCCACAGACCAGTCCATGGCGTCAGAATAGACCTTACTGGAGATGATGATGCCGTTTTCCACCTGAAGGCAGATCTGAATACCGCCCCAGGGGAATCGATCTTCGAATTCGACTGTAAAAGGAAGCTTCTGACCGTAGTTCCACTGCCAACTGGCGTTGCGCTGTCTTAAAGTCTCAATGGTATCATGATCCAGATCCTCGTGTCGGATCACAGTCATGGGCATGGCATAAACCTTTTGGAAGGCCTTTGTCATGCTATCTTTCATGGTTTCAACAGTGATAGCAGGGGAGAGCTCATTCAGATTTACAACTCGGCTGCGAACGGAATCCACGCCCTTTGCCTGCAGCTTTGCCTTTGACGGATTCAGATAGCGGCCCAGCTTGGTCATATCCACATCGATGAGTAATGTGCCATGATGATAGGCCTGCTTGCCATTTTTGTAAAAGGCATTGCCGGAGAATTTCCTGCCCTCTGCCAGCACATCATTTCTGCCGGAACGCTCGCTCTTAAGCCCCAGCAGAGAAATGGCCTCTGCGATGACAGAAAACTGCCGATCCAGGTCATAGTCATCCTGTGGCATCAGAAAGGTGAAGTTTAGATTCCCCAAATCATGATAGACGGCACCGCCACCGGAGAGACGACGTGCCAAAAAACCGCCCTCCTCAGAAAGAAGGGCGGTTCTGCATTCTTTCCATGCGTTCTGATTCTTGCCGATAACCACTGTATTCTGATTTTGCCAAAGGAAGAGGATGCAAGCATCCTCTTCCACGGTTTCCATCAAATATTGCTCGGTCGCAAGATTCAGATAGGGATCAAAACTGTTACTTTCGTAAAGCTTGATCTTATTTATCATGCCTGCCAGCGAACGATGGGGGTACGGGTAGCACGCACATCATCAGGACGGGTGATGGGCATATGATGGGGAGCACCATGCATGTACTCGGGATCCTTGAAGCCCAGCTCGTACAGATTGCGGAAGACCTCAGCGGCCCAATCCAGGGTTTCTCTGGACTCGGTCTCGGTGGGTTCCAGCATCAGTGCCTCATGGACGATCAGGGGGAAGTACATCGTGGGAGGATGCATACCGTTGTCGATCAGGGACTTGGCAACGTCCATAGCGGAAACACCGGTCTCCTTCAGGTACTTGCTCAGATCCAGTACGAACTCGTGCATGCAGATACGATCGAAGGCGGGAGTGAAGGTGCCCTTGATCTTCTCCTGCAGGTAGTTGGCGTTCAGAACAGCGTTCTTAGCAGCCTCGGGGATGCCCATCTTACCCAGAGTCATAACATAGGTCAGAGCCTTGATGACAACCAGGAAGTTACCGGCAAAGGCCTTGACCTGGATGGAATCGCCGCCGTCCATCATCTTGGACTTGGGCATGAACTGAGCCAGATGGGCCTTGCAGCCAACAGCACCGGCGCCAGGGCCGCCGCCGCCGTGGGGAGTGGCGAAGGTCTTATGCAGGTTGGAGTGGATGCAGTCGAAGCCCATATCGCCGGGACGGACAACGCCCATAACAGCATTCAGGTTGGCACCGTCGTAGTAGCACTGGCCACCGGCCTCGTGAACCAGTCGGGTGATCTCCAGGATGTTCTCATCGAAGATACCAACGGTGTTGGGGTTGGTCAGCATCAAGCCGGCAGTGTCCTCACCCAGAACAGCCTTCAGAGCTTCCAGATCGACACAGCCGTTGGGAGCAGAGGGAATGTTCACGATGGTAAAGCCACACATAGCGGCGGTAGCGGGGTTAGTGCCGTGAGCAGAGTCGGGAACAATGATCTTGGTACGCTTGAGGTCACCGCGGGACTCATGGTACTGCTTGATCAGCATAACGCCGGTGAACTCGCCGTGGGCGCCGGCAGCAGGCTGGAAGGTGCAGCAATCCATACCAAAGATCTCGTTGAAGTACTTCTCAGCAACATCCAGAGCCTCCTGGCAGCCTTCCACAGTGTGCTTGGGGGCCAGGGGATGCACGCCGGTGAAGCCGGGCAGGGCAGCCATCTCTTCGTTGATGCGGGGGTTGTACTTCATGGTGCAGGAGCCCAGAGGATAGAAGCCGTCGTTGACGCCATGAACCTGCTTGTTCAGCTCGGTGTAGTGACGGCTCAGATCGTTTTCACTGATCTCGGGCAGCTTGGGTGCGCTGGTACGAACCAGGGAGGCGGGCAGAGCGACTTCTTCCACGTCGCAAGCGGGCAGATACTGCATACCACGACCGGGAACGCTTCTTTCAAAAACAAGCTTCATTATGCGCACACCTCCTTCACAATTGCGACAGCTCTGTCGAGGTCGGCCTTGGTGACCTTCTCAGTGCAGCACCACAGAACGCCCTCTTCGATCTTCAGACCGCCCAGAATGTCAGCGTTCTCCAGAGCCTTCAGAACTTCGTCAGCCTTGGACATCTCGGTAACAAACTCATGGAAATAATCGCCGGTGAACTTAAGGCTGACACCGGGGATCTTGCACAGCTCATTGGCCAGGTAGTGAGCCTTAGCCATGGACTGCTTTGCGGCCTGAGCCATGCCCACGGGACCCATAGCGGACACGTAGACACCAGCGGTCAGAGCACACAGAGCCTGGTTGGAGCAGATGTTGGAGCTGGCCTTCTCACGGCGGATGTGCTGCTCACGAGCCTGCAGAGCCAGGCAGAAAGCGCGGCGGCCTTCGGTATCAACGGTCTCACCGACGATACGGCCGGGCAGCTTACGCATATGCTTGGTGGTGGTAGCCATGAAGCCCAGGAAGGGACCGCCATAACTCAGGGGCATACCCAGAGGCTGTGCTTCACCGACAGCAACGTCAGCGCCGCACTCGACGGGAGTCTTCATGATAGCCAGAGCGATAGGGTTGCAGCCCATCACATACATGGCACCAGCCTCATGGGTCAGTTTGCCGATCTCCTCAGCCTCTTCGAACTGGCCGAAGAAGTTGGGCTGCTGAATATAAACGGAGGCTACATCGGCGCCCAGCATTTCCTTCAGAGCCTCCAGGTCGGTCTTGCCGTCCTTGGCGGGAACGATCTTCATTGCATCACCGGTGCCGTAGCAGTAGGTGCGAATGGTATTGATGACTTCGGGATTGGTGGTAGCGGAGACCAGGGTGACCTTGCGCTTACGGTCACGGCACATAGCAGCAGCCTCAGCAGCAGCGGTAGCGCCGTCGTAAACAGAAGCGTTGGAAACGTCCATGCCGGTCAGCTCACAGATGATGGACTGATACTCGAAGATGGACTGCAGAATGCCCTGGCTCATTTCAGCCTGATAGGGAGTGTAAGCGGTCAGGAACTCTTCCTTGGCGGGAACGTACTTGACAATGGAGGGGATGTAGTGGTCATATGCACCGGCGCCGCGCAGCACAACAGGGAACACATGGTTCTTTGCAGCCATAGCAGCAACAGCACGGCCAACTTCCATCTCGCTCATGCCTTCGGGAATGTTCAGGTCGCCGTCATTCAGGAGCATCTCCTGGGGAACGTCCTTATACAGATCCTTAAAGTCGTTCAGGCCAATGGCCTTGAGCATTTCAAGCCGCTCTTCCTTGGTAGAAGGAATGTAGCTGGCCATGAATTAGCCCTCCTCAGCGCAGAAAGCCTCGTAAGCAGCAGCGTCCAGCAGCTCCTCAGTGGCAGTGACCTTCTCGACCTTGATGATCCAGGAGCCGTAGGGATCAGAGTTCAGGTTCTCGGGGGAGTCAGCCAGCTCTTCGTTAACTTCGACGATAATGCCGGTAACGGGGGAGTTGACATCGGAAACAGCCTTAACGGATTCGACGTCGCCGAAGGACTCACCAGCGGTCACTTCGTCGCCAACTTCGGGCAGGTTGATGAACACAACGTCACCCAGAGCGTCCTGAGCAAAGTCGGAGATGCCGATGACAGCGATGTCGCCTTCCATCTTCATCCACTCGTGGTCCTTGGTATACTTCAGTTCAGCGGGGAAATTCATAGTAATTACCTCCAATAATATAATGTTTGTTGTTAATATCTATCCGTCTAGAGACGGGTGGATTACTTGTTGATAACGGCCTTGCCGTAGGGGGGATCGTTCTGAACCATGTGCTTGGCGACAACAACAGCCTTCAGCTTCTTGCCACGGACGTCAACAAAGACCTCGTCGCCGGTCTGGGGATTGCCGCTGATGCAAGCAAAACCGATGGAACGCTTGCCAGTGGTTTCCTTCAGAATGGTGGCAGCGCCTTCGCCCTCATAATCCCAGTAGGGGACCATGGTGCCAGAGGTGACCCAGCCAGCCTTCTCTTCGCCCTTATAGATAGCCATGCCGGCACGGATAACGCCGCGGTCGACCAGAGCGATGGGAACGATCTTGGTAGTCAGGTTAGCCTTCTGATCCTCCAGGGCAGCCTTGCCGACGAACTCGCCCTTCTCTTCAGCAAAGCTGACAGCGAAGCGGGACAGGGGAACGGAGAAGATCTTAATCTCGGAGCCATCGGGGGTTTCGTCACCCATTTCATGGCCGTACAGGGGCAGACCGGCTTCCAGACGAAGGGTATCACGGGCACCCAGAGCGATGGGCTTGGCACCCAGCTCCATCAGGCGGTTCCACAGCCACATAGCTTCAGCGCTTTCGATGAACAGCTCATAGCCGATGGGCTCACCGGTGTAGCCGGTACGGGACAGCCAAACCTTGCGGCCTTCCATCATGGCAAAGCCCAGGTCGTTCTTCTTGGGACCAACGGGAACCTCGCCGCCGATCAGCTGGCTCAGGATCTTGTCGGTATCGGGACCCTGGATAGCGATGGATGCGCACTTGTCAGTCATATTGGTGACGGTGCAGTTGAACTTGGGCAGAATGGTGGCAAAATGAGCCAGATCCTTATCCGTGTTGGAAGCGTTGACGACCAGCATATAACGGTCTTCTTCGTACATGTAGACGTATGCATCGTCCACAGCGCCGCCTTCAGCGTTGGGGATCATGCAGTACTGTGCACGGCCGGGCTTGACCAGGGCGACGTTGCTGGACAGAACGTGCTGCATGAAAGCCAAACGATCGGGGCCTTCGATCAGCAGACGACCCATGTGGGAAACGTCGAAGATGCCGCAGGCGCTACGGGTGGTCAGGTGCTCGGTCACGATACCAGCGGGATACTGGATGGGCATTTCCCAGCCGCCAAAGTCAACCATGGTGCCGCCGGCAGCCAGGTGGGCTTCATACAGCTGTGTACGCTTGAGTTCGCTCATTGGTATATTCCTCCTATAAAGTTGATTATGTAATTAAATTCCGGCCTTTTCCAGAATAATGGGGACATTCTTTTCTGCGCCGATTGCCATGATATGCACACCGGGGCAGATGTTCTCTTCCTTGATCTTAGCAATCATTTCCGCAGCCATCTCGATTCCAAGCTGCATGGGCAGACCCTTGACACCGGTAGCCTTACCTTCGTCGGCAGCAGCCTGCAGACGGTCGATCATGTCCTGAGGCACATCGATACCGGGCACGTTCTGATTCATGAACTTGGCCATGCCAGCGGCCTTCAGGGGGATGATGCCCGCCATAATCGGCACATCAATACCAGCGGCGTGGACATCGTCCATGAAACGCTTCAGCGTGTCGATGTCAAAAATACCCTGAGTCTGGATATACTTGGCACCGGCTTCCACCTTCTGACGCAGCTTATTGATCTGCAGGAAGCGGGGCTCGTAAACAGGGGTAACGGAAGCGCCTTTGAAGAACTTGGGAGCACCGCCGGTCAGGGCGTTGCCACCGCAGTCCAGGCCGGTTTCCTCCATCTTGGTCAGCATATTGAGGATGCCGACGGAGTCCAGGTCATAGACGGGCTTGGCATTCTTGCAGTCGCCAACAACGGGATGGTCGCCGGTCAGTGCCAGCATGGTGTCGATGCCGAAAGAAGCAGCGGACAGGATGTCACCCATGATGGCCATACGGTTGCGGTCACGGCCGGTGATCTGCAGAATGGGTTCCACGCCGTGGAGCTTCAACTGAGCGCACAAACCCAGAGAAGAAGCCTTCTGGCAGGCAGACTGCATATCGGTAACGTTGACACCGTGAACCTTTCCCTTTAAGAGCTGAGCAACTTCAAGAGCTTCGGTGAAATCATAACCTTTGGGCGGAGCCATCTCCGCGGTGATGGCAAATTGGCCATCAAGAAATGCTTTTTCTAACAGGCTCATTATTTCTTCTCCCTCAGATTGATATGTCTGGGATACGCGTTGTCGGCGTAGCCCTTGTCGGCACGGGTCATACCCATCTTGTCCAGCTGACCGATGGCGACCATACGGTTGTAGATCTGGATCCAGGCACAGTCGTTGTTGGGATCAACCTCGCACTTGCCGTTCTTCTGGCCGCCACAGGGGCCGTTGACCAGACTCTTGGCGCACTTGGTAATGGGGCAGATGCCACCGGTGGAGCCCAGAACGCAGTCACCGCACATACGGCAGTATTCGTGGAAAATGCCGACACGCTCCACCTGACCCAGGAACATGGTGTTGTTGGCAGGATAGATGGGCAGGGCAACATTGTCCGCTACCGTTTGAACGCCGTCACCGCAGGCCATACCAACGATGGCTTCGGCACCGGAGTCCTTGATGAACTTAGTGTCCTTCTTGACCAGCATCTTGTGGCAGCACTCATCGGGCAGGGCAGTGCCGACTACCTCGAAGCCCTGTTCCTCCAGGAATGCCTTCATTTCCTGAACTTCCTTTTCGCCACCGGTTTGGCAGGCGGCAGCACAGTTGGCACAACCTACAATGGCGACCTTGTGAACACCCTGCAGCATAGCCAGCAGCTCTTCACGGGGTTTCTTGCTTGTGATGATCATGTTTGCATCTCCTTAAAATGTTGATGGCATGAAAAAACGCAAAACCGGGTGGTTTTGCGCCTACGCTAATGTAGCCTGAGCGATTCCCCAAAAAATGGGTTGCGCCATCGGCGTGCGGATCGCCGCACTTTACGAAGCATCGTCATGACCCGGTCCTTTTGCCTGAGAGATTTTGCTTTCCCCTTCGGCTCCGTCTGAGGACGGTCTCTCCCGAATCAGTCATCCGATATATGCAGTTAAAAATGCGCGCAAAAATACACACTACGAGAATACCATATATTCCTATTTCCGTCAAGTAATTTTTGCATCTTGACGGATGTTTTTACCCGTCAGCAGCCGCCTTTGTTGAATCTGACGGTCATACGCCCCTTTCGATACTGGCAATAATCCGGCAGACCATATTTTCTGCTTCCTGCGTCAACTGATCCAGGGTAATATTGATTTTTCCTGCGAACCAATCCCGGTACAGATTTCCGAGTCCGCCTGCGCAAAAGCGGATCGTCAGTTCATACAGCCTGTGATCGCCAAAGCCATAAACAGGCTCATGCTGCAGCATATAATCCAGCACATACTGGATCAGCCGTTCCTGCATCATCGCTGCTGCACCGGAATTCATAACCTTTCTGCAAAATTCCATATCTTCCTCCAGAAAGGTCTGTATCCGTTTCAGGAGCACGTGGGGAACATCAGCAAGCTGCTTTGGCTCCTCAGAAATCGCCTGCTCTATGGTGGAGAATACACCCATAATCAGATGATTGATCACATCCGGAATATCCGTATAGTGGGCATAAAAAGTTCCGCGATTGATCTGCGCGCGGTTTACGACATCCGTTACGGTTATTTTATCGAGCGGCTTATCCTGCAGCAGATCCGCCAGAGATGCGATGATCATACGCTTGGATCGGATTGCACTGCGATACTCAGCTTTTGCCATAGAATACCTCCCATAAAATCAAACAAATTTGCAAATTGTGTACAAAATTGTCTATAATCTGCGTTATTGATGATTGCGCTGTCTACTCCTTGTTATTATAATTGTCATATGTACAAAAATCAATAGCTGTCTGATTTTATTTACAGGAGGAATTCCTATGGATAACAGAACAAGGAGCAGTTTTTTTGACCGGCTTGCCTCCTTTATCGTTGGAAAACGGGGGATCATTTTCCTTATATATCTTTGTGCAATCGCTTTTAGCCTTATTTCTTTGAGTTGGGTACAAATTGAAAATGACGTTACCACTTATTTGGATGAAGATACGGAAATTCGTCAAGGCATCGACGCAATGACAAAGAATTTCACAGTCTATTCCACTGCGCAGGTCATGGTTAAGAATGTGACCTATGAAAAGGCAGTGGAGCTGAGCGATGCCATCGCCAAAATCGAGGGTGTCAGCACGGTCATGCTCCCGATGGATGATCAGCATTACAAAAACGCCAGTGCCCTAATGGATGTAAATTTCACAGGAACCGACGCTAGTCAGATCAGCAAGGACGCGCTGCAGGCAATTCGTGACACACTTGCTAACTATGACCATTATATTTATACCACCATCGGCCAGGATCTCAATGCAATGCTTGCCGAAGAAATGTTGGTCATCTTTATTGTTGCATCTATCATTATTCTGGTGGTTTTAGCGCTTACTTCCCGTTCTTATGCCGAGGTTGCTGTTCTGCTGCTGAATTTCTGTGTTGCCGCGGTACTTAATCTCGGAACCCATTTCCTTTGTGGCAAGATCAGCTTTATTTCAAACTCTGTTGCTGTTGTGCTGCAGCTGGCCCTTGCCATCGACTATGCGATCATACTGTGCCATCGATACTGTGATGAACGGGAAAAAATGTCAGCTAAGGAAGCAGTGGTTTCCGCACTCAGTAAGGCTATTCCTGAGATTGGCGCATCCTCTCTGACGACGATCTCCGGTCTTGCGGCACTTAGCTTCATGGGGTTTAAGATCGGCATGGATATGTCTATTGTACTGATAAAGTCCATCATTTTGAGCCTGCTTACCGTATTTACCCTGATGCCTGGTCTGCTGCTGTTGTTTGCACCACTAATGGAAAAGACGCGGCATAAAAAGCTGCTACCCAATATGTCCTTCCTGGGCAAGTTCGCTGTTAAGACCCGGCGTGTTCTTCCAGTTCTGTTTGTGCTTCTGTTGGTTGGTGCATTCTACCTTTCCAGTCAATGCCCCTTTACCTACAGCATGAACGACATCAAGACAACGAAAATGTCTGAAGACCAGGTAGCATATTTTGAGATCAAGGAAACATTTGGTTCCAACAATATGGTGGCTTTGGTGGTGCCGGTAGGCGACTACAAGGCCGAGGCAGCCATTTTGGAGGAACTCAGCACGTATCCTGAGGTGAAGAGCACACTTGGACTGGCCACAATTGATGCCATTGGCGGCTACCATCTCGGTGATGCCCTGAATCCGCGGCAATTCTCGGAGCTGATTGATTTGGATTACGAGGTTGCCTTGGCGCTATACACACTCCATGCTGCTGAATACAGCCAATATGGAGATATACTGACAGGTATGCATGAATATAGCGTGCCGCTGTTTGATATGTTCCTGTTCTTAAAGGATCAGCTGGATAACGCAAATATTAATCTGGGCAGCATTGCCGGTGAGGATATGGGCTCCATGCTGGATCAGTTGAACATGGCAAAGGAGCAGATGCAGAGCGCTGAGTATAGCCGCATGGTAGTTTACTTGAACCTGCCTGAGGAAGGGGAGGAGACCTATGCCTTCCTGCAAACCATCCGGGATGTGATCGGTAAACATTACGGCGGTGACTATTATGTGATCGGCAACTCGACAAGCTCCCGTGATCTGGCCGCTTCCTTTGAGACGGATAATCTGTTGATTTCCGTACTGTCGGCTGCTTTCGTTATTGTTGTATTGCTGTTTACGTTCCGATCGGCAGGTCTGTCGATCCTGTTGATTATAGTGATTCAGGGAAGCATCTGGATCAATTTCTCCTATCCCACCTTGATCAATCAACCACTGTATTTCCTGGGATATATGATTGTTCAGGCATTGCAGATGGGCGCCAACATCGACTATGCAATCGTAATCTCAAGCCATTACCAGGAGCAGAAAAACATTATGCCTCCAAAGGAGGCGATTGTACATGCTGTAAATTCTGCATTCCCCACAGTGTTTACCTCTGGCACTATCATGGCGTCGGCAGGAATCCTCATTGGCAATATGTCCGCGCAGCCGGTTGTGTCCATTATGGGTCTGTGCATTGGCAGAGGTACGATTATCTCCATGGTTCTTGTGCTGCTGGTGCTGCCGTCCATCCTGGTATTGGGTGACTCCATTATCAATCGCACGCGTTTTCGGATCAAGATGCCGGAACCCAAGGAAGTTAAGGCAGAGGGTTATATACGCGTCAGCGGACATTTACGCGGAGCTGTACATGGACAGTTGGACGGTACATTCGTTGGTGTGATCCGCGGAAATGTGGATGCCAGCCTTTCTGCTGAGGCAGATGTTTCCTTTATGCAGGAAGATCCATCACAAGGTGCGGTTTTCGACGAAAGCAAGACGACCATGGATGACAACGAAATGACGGATGCTGCGCAAGTATGTGAAGGAGGTGACGCAGATGAAGCTTTGTAAGATGATCAGCGTTATTCTGTGCCTGACAATGCTGACAGGCTTCGTTGCCGTAGCCCATGCAACAGACGAACCGCAGATTATTCAGATTTCCAGTACCGAAGCCTTTTTGGAATTTGCCGAGAACTGCCGTCTTGACAGTTACAGCATGGACAAGCATTTTCTGCTTACCACAGATATTGACCTTACAGGCACGGATTTTGACGGAATCCCGATCTTTTGCGGCACCTTTGATGGTGGTTATCACACAGTTACGGGCTTAAACATCGACTCTGCAGGATCTGATAAGGGTCTGTTTCGACATTTGGCCCAATCGGCTGTCGTTAAATGTCTGAATGTCGAAGGGACTGTCAGTCCTTCGGGCAGTCGCAGTAATGTGGGCGGAATTGCAGGCACAAATGCTGGTATAATCGAAGATTGTTCCTTTAACGGCAAGGTATTAGGTGCTGATTCCGTCGGTGCTATCGCAGGTGTCAACAAAGCATCCGGCCTGATTACCGGGTGCAGCGCAAGCGGCACTGTCAGCGCAAGCCATTTTTCCGGCGGTATCACAGGAACGAACGAGGGCGCTGTCCGCAACTGTACCAACCGCGCTGATGTGAACGTGACGGCACAGCAAAACCAAATCGACATTTCTGACATTAATCTTGGTAACATAACCAATTCCGAGTCTCTGACAGCAACCACCGATATTGGTGGAATTGCAGGCTACAACCACGGAACAATTTTGGACTGCGAAAATTATGGTAATATCGGATATAACCACATGGGATATAATGTCGGCGGTATCGCAGGGATCCAAACCGGATATATTGCCAATTGCCAGAATTATGGCACAGTATCCGGAAGAAAAGAGGTAGGCGGTATCGTCGGTCAGCAGGAGCCATATATTCTTGTAGCCTATCAGACGGATACGCTTCAAATCCTGAAGGGACAATTTGCCGTCCTGTCAGAGCTGATTGACCGCGCGAGCGCAAATGCCAATGCCAATACTGCTGAAATTCGGAATCTGCTATACAATCTGGAAACCAGCATTTCTAAGGCGCAAAAGGCCATCGACAAGCTTGAAAAAGGGCTGGAGAACCCGAAATTGGAAGATATTGACGATTATCTGGATGCCTTGGAAACCATAAGCAACAGTTTGGCCGACATCAGTAAAACAATTCGCGGCTTATGGGACGCATTGGATCAAACCGCAACAGATCTCGAGAAGGATATGCAGGCAATCTCGGAACAGATGGCTGTTATCGAAGAAACGCTAAACCATGCAGAGGACAATCTGGGCGGAACGGTCTTTGATATATCCGATCAGGACACCGAAACTGATCTGACCAGCAAGGTCGAACAGTGTACAAATTATGGTGCTATTGTTGGTGATTTGAATGCAGGCGGCATCATTGGCGCGATCCAGTTTGAGAGCGATATGGATCCGGAGGAGGACATTTCCATTTCCGGTGATACCACACTCAATGCCGTAGGCAATCTGCGCTCTGTCATTCTAAACTGTCATAATAAGGGTACAGTCACCGCAAAAAATCAACGAATCGGCGGCATTGTCGGCTGGCTCAGTATGGGACTGACCAAGGACTGCACCAATACCGGCAAAATCGACAATCCGGCATCGGATTATGTCGGTGGTATTGCCGGTGACTCGGCCGGCTATATTCGTAATTGTAATGTGAAAGCCATTGTTTCCGGTGATGCCTTTGTAGGCGGAATCGCCGGCAGGGGAGCAGTGTTGTCCGATAATTATGCCATGGTCAATATATCCGGTACAGAAAACATCGGCTGTATCCTTGGTGGTGCCGTTGAACCCCATAATCAGGCAGATGATCCTATTGGGGGGAATTTCTATCTGCAGTTTGCAAGCGATTACGGCGGAATAGACGGCATCAGCTATCAGGATCAGGCGCAGGGACTTTCTTTGGATGACTTCTTGCAGCAAGCCGCACACCCCATGTTTGAACAGGTTACAGTCACCTTCATTGCAAACGGTAAGGTCGTTCTTCAGGTTACACAGAGCACAGGCAGTTCTTTTCAAGCCATCCCGGACGTTCCTGTTTCGAACGGATATACCGGCAGCTGGAACGCTGTTTCGGACATAGATTTGAATTACCTGCTGTTTGATGTAAATATTGAAGCTACCTATATTGCTTATTCCACCGTGATCCAAACCGATGAAACGGATGAAAGCGGCAAACCAATTTTGTTGCTGCAAGGTGATTTCTCCGTAGGCGCAACCGCAAGCGTCACAGTTTTTGAAAGCTTTAGCGCATTGACAGAGGGACAGACGCTGCTACAGGCGTGGAATCTGTCTGCAACACAATGCATCCATCTGCATACAGGCAGACTGTTGATTCCTGCCGATACCGACATGGAAAATGTGATTTTGCTTGTCCGCGACAGCAACGGAAACTGGACGGAGCGGTCTTATCACACAGATGGCAGCTACATTGTGTTCTCCCTCGATCAGAGCAATGATGGCATAGCGCTTGTTAAGCAGCCTGCAACAAGTATTCTGACCACCGAGATTCTGATTGCTGCCGGAATCGGTGCGCTTACAGTGTTACTCATCGTTATTGTGTGCTTGGTTGTTCTGCGTAAGAAACGCAAAAAGAACGTAAAGAGCGCCGCCTGATTTCTGCCACAAATCGTATATTGACGAACGAACCCCCATGTGGTATGTTGAAGATGCATACCGCATGGGGGTATCATTATTTAAGAAGCTTGAAGAAATTCCTTTCGCTTTCCAGTATGCCTTCCTGTCGGAGCTTGCCAATGATTGCCGACAAGCCACTGCGATCCACTTCCAGATAATCCGCAAGCGCTTGCCGGTCATAGGGAATGGTAAAGGCGCTTGTTCCGTGCAGTTTTGCCTGGTTCAGCAAATAGGTCATTAGCTTTTCGCGGGTACCTCGCTGAGACGTAACCTGGATTTTCTGATCGAACAGGAGATTTTTATCTGCAACCAACCGCAGAAGATTGTAGATAAGCCGATTATGAAATCCGCAGGCACTGGAGCAGGTGGTTGTGATTCTGCGGCAGTCCATCAGCAGCACCGTACTATCTTCGTCCGCTACAATACTGATTGGCAGGGCATGGATGCGCGCGCAGGCATAACTTTCACCGAAAATTTCTGACGCCCCAATGTGGGCAACAATGCTTCGGTTTCCGTAAAAATCCTCACGCACCAGCCGGACTGCGCCGGACAGCACCATACCTACATGGGTTGCGGCATCACCTTCAGCGAAAAGGATACTGCCTTTTGGAACCTTGCGCACTGAGCCGCCAATGCAGGTAAGCATCGAATGTAATTCCTCTGTTTGAATACCTTCAAACAAAGGGCAACGTTTCACAATTTCTTGATATTCCTTCATAATCCACTCCTTGTTGAAATTTCAACATACTATTCACTACAAGTATAGTATGATCGTGATACAAAGTCAAGGAGGTGCTAAATTATGATTGTACAAGGATGCCAAGGCAAACCCAGAACACCCACAATTATCGAAAAGACCTGTCCAAACTGTGGAGAGCTGATCGAAATGTTCTCGATAGACACGCAAGCACACTGCGAAAAATGCGGCTTTGTGGCCTATAACGACACGTTAAGCTGCGTACAATGGTGTAAATATGCCCGCCAGTGTGTTGGCGACGAAATGTATAGGCACATGATGCTGATAGCGGAAAACCAGAAAAAGGAAAGGGGAATGAGCGCATGATCAGAAAGATCATCGTGATTGATGAAGATAAATGTAACGGCTGCGGACTGTGCGCCAAAGCCTGTCATGAGGGCGCGATTGGAATGGTAAGCGGAAAAGCAAAGCTGCTGCGCGAAGACTACTGTGACGGCCTGGGTGACTGTCTGCCAGCCTGTCCGGTCAATGCCATTACCTTTGAGATGCGGGAAGCACCGGCCTATAACGAGGCTGCTGTTCTCGCAGCGAAGAAATCAAAATTGGACAGCGAGATTCCTGTACCCGGACAGCTAACGAATTTCCCCATTCAGATTAAACTGGCACCGATCAATGCTCCATGGCTGGACGGTGCGGATCTGCTCATTGCAGCGGATTGCACAGCATTTGCGCTAGGTGATTTTCATCGCCGGCTTCTGTCAGGAAAGGTATTGATGATCGGTTGCCCAAAACTGGACGCTGTTCAGTACGCCCAGAAGTTGGCAGAAATTTTCAAACACAACAACATTCGCTCCATAACGGTAGCACGCATGACGGTTCCGTGCTGCGGCGGTTTGCCCTTTGCTGTAAAGACTGCACTGGAATACTGCGGCAAACAGATTCCCACACAAACAGTGATCATTTCTCCTGATGGGCAGGTGATACAATGACGGATCGAGTGTTGGGCGCTCTGATTGGACTGGCACGCGCAACGGAAGGCAATGAGCATCTTATCAATGATTTTACAACAGCATTGATCGTTGATGCATTGCTCGATGCAGATTCTGAACAATCGCTTCTGTGGCGAATTGCCCAGGAAAAGGCGGCCATGGTTCCCAATTGCTTGACCTGCGCCAATCCCTGCGGCAGAACCAGTGACTATGACACAAGCCGATTGCAGACGGAACAAAAGGATGTTCTTGCCGCCAAGTGTCGTATTCTGGACGCGCTCAAGCTGCTGTCACAAAGCAATTACGGTCAGCACAGTTCGCTGTTATATAAGGGCTTGTCCCTGATCGGTGCTGAAGGAATGCCCGTCTATTATCTTTCCTGTGTTGCAGAAGAAATTGAATCAAAGCTATAAGGAAAGCTGCCGCCGGAATTACTCCGGCGGCAATTTTGTATAGGTTTATAGGTCAATTGCAGGGTTCATGCAGTAAACATTTCTTTGATCCAGCTTTTCGCGAAGCAACTGTATCGCTTCACCGAATCGCTGGAAGTGAACGATCTCACGTTGGCGAAGGAACTTGATTACATCATTGACATCCGGATCATCCGAAAGACGCAGGATGTTATCATAGGTGGTTCTGGCCTTTTGCTCTGCCGCCAGATCTTCAGTCAGGTCCGTAATGGGATCGCCCTTGACCTGCATAGACGCAGCACTCCAAGGAAACCCGGAAGCCGCAGTAGGGTAGACCCCTGCCGTGTGGTCCACAAAATAGGGTGCGAAGGCAGAATCCTGAATTTGGGAATCCGACATATTTCGTGTCAGCTGATGAACCAGGGCTCCCACCATCTCCAGGTGCCCAAGTTCTTCGGTACCAATATCTGTCAAAAGCCCCTTCAGCTCGTCGAAGGGCATGGAATAACGCTGAGACAGGTAACGCAGGCTTGCACCCAGTTCTCCGTCCGGACCGCCATACTGGGAAATGATGATACCGGCAAGTTTCGGATTTGGCTTTGCGACTTTTACAGGATATTGCAGCTTTTTTTGATAAACAAACATGGTTGACCTCCTTACTTCCTGCCCAGTTCCCATGGCCACGGATCATCAAGCCAGGCATACCCCGGCTGATTTGTGGGCATTGCGTGACTGATAGGACCGTGAATTTTGGAATATTCCATCATTCCGTCGTGATAGATTCGCTGATACTGACGGTACAGCTCCAGCGCTTCCTGATCATCCCGATGCGTATCCAAATACAGTGCAAGTTCCTGCAGTGCAAATCCAAGGGCCTGCAGTTCCATCTGTGGTGTCATGTCCCTATCTTCCTTGTTTACCATACCCATAAAGGGCAGATCCAGACCGGGATACAGTGTTCCTCGCGTTAATGCCTTCTTAGCGTCATACTTTGGCGGATTCTCCATTTGGAACGGAACGTAGGGATTTGCCAACGGTGCCATGGCAGGCAGACGGCCTTCAAATCCCTCTCTTTGCTTGTGATTGTTATTCAAATGACATTCCTCCTTTATTCTTGTCGTTCGCTGTCATTCTATGTAATGTGCCAAGGGTATGTGCATAGATCCGAAGAATGGGCATAGGTTTTATGGAGGTGTTGTCCATGAAGTATCGGTATTATCTTCGTAAATTCTGGTTGCTGTATTTGTTAACGGCAGTAACCTGTATCAGTGTTGCATTCGGTACAAGCGAAGCTGTAACAACTATGGTGCAGAACGCACCGGTGGCGCGCTATCATATCATTGTCATCGATGCCGGACATGGGGGAGAAGATGGGGGTGCCACCTCCTGCAGTGGAGTACTGGAAAGTCAGATCAATCTGCAGATTGCACTGCGTCTTAACGATTTATGCCATCTGCTTGGTTATGAAACGCGCATGATTCGCACCACGGATACTTCAGTATATACGGAAGGAAAAACTATTGCGCAAAAGAAAATTTCTGATCTGAAGCAGAGAGTGCGGATCGTAAACGAAACAGAAAATGCAATACTCATATCCATCCACCAAAATACCTTTCCGATAGAGAAGTATCGAGGCGCGCAGGTATTTTATAACAGCATTGAAGGAGCAAAGGGACTTGCAGAGAGAATGCAAATGGCTTTTGTGGAGACGATCAACGAAGGAAGCACCAGAAAAACCAAAAAGGCAGACGGTGTCTATCTGATGCAAAATGTGAAATGTCCAGCGGTGCTTGTTGAATGCGGATTCCTTACCAATCCGGAAGAAGAAGCCGATCTGCGTTCAACGCAATATCAGCAAAAGATTTGCTGCGTCATTGTAAGTGCAATATGTAGCCATCTAAATGCTTGACTCGCAAACAAATGATTGGTATAATTGACAAAACAAAGGAAATGGGGTAATCGCATGGCAAAGACAAAAACCGTCTTTTTTTGTACCCAATGCGGCAATGAAACGCCAAAATGGCAAGGAAAATGTCCTGCCTGCGGCGCATGGAATACGCTTGAGGAGCATATTGAGCGTCCGGTGGCACCCGGCAGAGCAAAAGTCTCACCAGCTGGTGTTGCCAGAAAGCCAAAGACCATTTCTCAGGTCGACAGCGGCGACGAGATCCGGTTTTCTACCGGTATGGGAGAGCTTGACCGTGTACTTGGCAGCGGCGCCGTGGAGGGCAGTCTGGTGCTTGTGGGCGGTGCACCCGGCATCGGAAAATCCACCCTTTTGCTGCAGATTTGCAATGCGCTGTGCGCTGAACGAAAGGTTCTTTACGTTTCCGGCGAAGAAAGCGAACGACAGCTGAAGCTTCGGGCCGAACGACTCCGTGTTTCACCCGAAAACCTATATATTCTGGCTGAAAACAGACTGTCTGATATTCTGACCTGTGTTGAGGATGAAAAACCTGATGTTCTTATCATAGACTCTATTCAGACTATGTATTCCGATGAAAACGAATCCTCTCCGGGTTCTGTTTCTCAAGTAAAGGACTGTACGATGCACTTGATGCAACTGAGCAAGAGTGATGGCATTACAGTCTTTGTGGTGGGTCACATTAATAAGGACGGCAATATCGCCGGCCCGAAGGTTCTGGAACACATGGTGGACTGCGTACTCTATTTTGAGGGAGATCCAAACACCTCCTACCGACTGCTGCGCGCCGCAAAAAACCGCTTTGGTTCCACCAATGAAATCGGTGTCTTTGAGATGCTGGACAGCGGTTTGAAAGAAATTCCGAATCCCTCCCAAATGCTTCTGGAGGGCAGACCGGAAGGTGCTTCCGGCACCTGTGTTGCCTGCGTGATGGAAGGCACACGTCCCATTTTGGCTGAAGTGCAAGCTCTGGTCAGCAAAACCAGCTTCAATGTGCCACGCAGAACCGCCGATGGCTTTGATTTCAACCGTGCTGCACTGTTGCTGGCAGTAACAGAAAAGCGGGCCGGTATGAAGCTGAGTATGTTCGATGCCTACATCAATGTCATAGGCGGTTTGCGTCTGGATGAGCCGGGAGCAGATTTGCCCGTAGTTCTTGCGGTTGCCTCGTCCTATCGGGACGCCGCCATTGCTGATGATCTGGTAGCGATCGGCGAAGTGGGTCTGACCGGTGAAATCCGTTCTGTTTCACACATGAATCAAAGATTGCAGGAAGTTGCCAGATTGGGGTTTAAGAAGATAATTATTCCAAAATACGGTTCAGAAAAGTTAGAAATTCCGAAGCAACTGCAAGTTTTTAAAGTACGCAATCTGCGGGAGGCCATCGAAATGGCTATGTAAACCGATGGTTGAGTGCGCTAAAAATCCCGGTCATTGTATTTTGACCGGGATTTTGCTATTGTATAGTTGCAAGCTCGAAAACATGTAAGGAGAGTATGATATGGAGATCGGAAATCAAATCAAAAACCTGCGTCAGCAGCGTGGAATCACCCAGGAGTCCATGGCGAAGCATTTCGGCGTCACTGCCCAGGCTATCAGCAAATGGGAGAGGGGCGTGGCTATGCCAGACATTTCACTGCTGCCGGATCTGTCCTCCTATTTTGGCGTGACCATCGACACGCTGTTTGCACTGTCCGATGAAACCCGTATGGAACGGATCCAAAATATGCTTTGGGATGTGCGCTATTTGAACGAGGCAGATGTGGAAGCATCCCGTACTTTTTTACTGGACAAAGCGAAACGGGAACCAAACAACGGCAGACCACACGAATTACTGGCAGATATGGAAAACCATATTGCAAGAGAGCATAAGTCGAAAGCTGCAGAATATGCCATGGAAGCGCTGCGACGTGATCCCAACAGGCGAAATGCCTACGGCGAACTGATCTATGCCATGGACGGCAAAATCGCTGATTGGAACGGATGCAGCCATTATGCGCTCATTGACTTCTTCAGAGAATACATTCAGCAGCATCCAACCTGCAGAAATGCCCACATGGACATCATCGATCAACTCCTGGACGATTACCGCATCGCTGAAGCGCAAACCTACTGGAAACAACTGGCATCCTTCGATACCAGCTACCGAGTTCTGCTATATAAGGGAAAAATCGCATGGCAAGAAGGAAATCGCAAAGAAGCTTTTGAAATTTGGCAACAAATGGAGCGGGAATTCCCTGAAGAATGGTGTGTTTACCACAATATTGCAGACTATTTACTCCGTGATGGCCAAAATGAACGTGTTGCGGCTTATTATCGTAAAGCAATCGATATTCAGAAAGCGCCGCGTTTTACCGATCCATTTGAGGCGTTGGCGCAATTCTACGATCGAATTGGTGACTACGGCGCTGCCATTGCCACGTTGCAGGAAGACTTAGCGGTATTCGACAAGGAATGGAACTTTACCGAAGGAGAAAGTGCAGATATAATTCGCCGTGAAATTGCCCGCCTGGAAAAGAAGCTGAACCGCTAATCAACATGATTGGCACGCACAAAAGCATCTGCGAAAAGCAGTAGGGGAGGGGCAATGCCCCTCCCAGTCATTATAATATAAAATGTTCGGAATATCAGCAAATAGTATCAATTTACTATCCATTTTCATCAGAAAAATCTAATTTGGACAGTGGGTTTGCCTGCGCTGCAAGCTTCAATTCCGTATTCTCAATGTGGGTATAAATCTGTGTTGTATTCAGATTTTCATGACCCAAAACTTCTTGAACTGTTTTTACATCCACACCGCCGGAAAGCATCATGGTGGCTGCGGTATGGCGCAATTTATGTGCTGAAAACTGTGTAGAATCCAAGCCTGCCTCTAACAGCGCTTTTTTGACTAACCGGTGCACGGCATCCGTAGATATACGGTTATTATTGCGAGAACCAAAAAGCGCCTTATTATCTGTGAGAATTTTTTTGTTGCGTTCGGGCAAGTAGGCATCAATAGCCTTTCGGCAGGGAGTGCCAAAGTATACAAAACGTTCCTTGTTACCTTTACCAACCACACGAATTCGATCCTCATACACATCAGAAATGTTCAGACCAACCAACTCACTGCGTCGAATGCCGCAGTTCAAAAACAGCATCAAAATTGCGTAATCACGCTTTGCGTTTGGACCTGAAACAGCTTGCAGAAGTGCTGCAGATTGCTCCATGGTCAGATATTTCGGCAGTGACTTACGAAGCTTCGGATACTCCAAATCCGCTACCGGATTGTCCACCAATTGCTTGGTACGAACAGTTAGATATTTAAAAAATGATTTAATTGCAGAGAGCTTGCGCGCACGTGAGGAACTGGAAATACCGTGATCCGGCGCAGCGGAGTCTGGATTGATCGGGCGATCGTTTGCAAGATAGGATAGAAAATCGAACACATCTGACGTTGTGATTTGACTGATGAAGTTAATATCTATGTCTTTTATTGGAATGTCATCCAACCTGGTCGTGATCGGCATATCATTGCGCATCAGTTTGATGAAACGCAGGAACATACGAAGATCCAAATGGTATTCAGAAATTGTTAGCTGAGACTGACCTTTAATATTTTCATGATAAATAAGGAACTCACGTAAAACCTGCGGACAATCGCGATAATGCTGCATAAACAGACCCCCTAAGCAATTGAATTGCATACACCTCGTTCTAACGCAACAAAATTTTTATTTTGTTGCGTTCGTTGCATTCAGTATAACGCATTCCCTCTCTATTGTCAAGATAGAAAATCCCGGGTAAGAATTCAGTCTTACCCGGGATTATCAAACTTTACCAAGTAGCAATCAGATCACGGTAGTAGTGCATCATCTCTTCTTCGCTATCGAAGTTGCAAAGATACATCTGATTGGCCATCAGTGCAGACAACGCATCAGGCACACGGCTGGTCATCTTCAGGCAATGACCGTATTTGCGCAGAATATCGTCATGGGACATTCTATAGTTACGATAGTCCCTGCGGCCAACGAATGCGCCATAATGGTGAGGCCGATCCATAGGCATAGTATTGCAATCGAATGCAATCATATCTGCCCAGATCTTATATACATCCGTTTCATAGGCGTAGTTATACATCTCTGGCGTATAACCACCGGACGGACGCATATTCACCTCAAGACCGATCACATCGCCTTCTTTACCCAGACCATCCTGATCCTCGCGCAGCACAAAGAACTCAAAGTGGACAAAGCGGCTCTTGACACCGTATTCCTTTGCCACTGCCCTACCGGCCTTCAGAATCTTCTCGGGCATTTCCTTAACGATATAGTAAGTACATTCACTGCCATCATTGACCACATCCATGCAGGAATTCGGAGTAATATTGCCAGATTCGAACAAAGGTTCGCCCTTGGAATTAATGATCGCATCGTAGGTCTGGACATAGCCCTTAACGAACTCTTCCATGATGTAAATATTGTCATCCTTATTGTCGATGAACCAGCGCAAATCCTCGTCGGACTTGATTTTATAAGTATTATTGGCACCGACACCGTTATCAGGCTTTGCGACCACAGGATAGCCAACCTTCTGCACGAAGGCATATGCATCATCCCAACCGTCAACCAGATGGTAGCGGGCAGTGGGAACACCGGCGCGTGCATAGTATTCCTTCATTGCGGATTTCAGCTTCATGGGCTCCATATCTGCTTCCTTAAAGCCGGTGCAGATATTGAAATCCGTACGCAGTCTGGCATCTTGCATCAGCCAGTATTCATTATTGGACTCCAGATAGTCGATTCGGCCGTACTTGTGGATGAAGAATGCGACCGCACGATATACTTCATCATAATTCTCAAGATTGCTGACCTTGTAGTACTCATGCAGCGCAAAACGCAGCTCCGGCAGCAATTCCTCATAGGGGCAATCGCCAATGCCGAGTACACGCATTCCGTTTGCGCGCAACTGTTTGCAGAAATACCAATAATTCACAGGAAAATTCGGGGAAATAAACACAAAATTCTTCATATTATCAACTCTTTCAAAGAAATTTAGGAACATAAACTTCGCACATTCTAAACCACCAGGGCCAGTTGTGGTCCACATCGTAGCCCCAGTATTCCACCTGTCCATGAATACCCTTTTGCCGCAGAACCGCCTCCAGGCGCTTTGTGCTGGCTACCAGCGGCTCTTCCCAGGCCCCCTGCCCTACCACAATCAGTATCTTGCGGTGATTGTACATGTCGATGTAATAGTGGTCATGGGGCATATTGGCCAGGTAATTGACAGGACAGTTTTGATATAGCAGATCGTCCATATAATCGCCGAAGAAATCCAGAGAATCATAGACTGCTGAAATAGCAAAGACACTGTCAAACAAGTCTGGCCGGCGGAAGAACAGGTTCGCAGCGTGCATACCGCCCATGGAACAGCCAAAGGGCAGAATGTCGTGTCGGCCAGTAAAAGAGTGGATGACAGGTACGACTTCATCAACAATATAGTGATACCAGCGCTCATGATTTTCCGTACGCCAGCGATTATCGGAACCAATGGCAGCCCAGGCAATATCGTCAAGGCAGTCTACGGAGAATACAGTACATCTGCCCTCTTCGATCCATTGCGCCCATGTGTCCAGCATCTTAAAGTTTTCAAAGTCGTAAAATCTGCCGCTCTGGCAGGGAATAAACAACACCGGCTTACCGCCGTGGCCATAAACTTTGAACTCCATTTCACGGCCAAGATGGCTGCTATAGTGTCTGTGATATTGAATATTCATGGGATTCTACCTCAAATCTGTATATTAAAGGCCAAGGCATTCCATAAAAATGGGAATCTGCTTTTCCCAGGATGCCTCGGAATGGTTTCCGTCAGGAACGATACGCATTGTCAGTTTCACCTGTTTGGCAAGCAGAAGATTGGCTGCAGCCAGCAAGGCACCGGTACTGGAATAATGGTTGTCCAGCTCCTCGCTGCCGTAATCCATGTAGATACAGGTGTCCTGACGGACGTTGGCTTTGACGATCATCTGCATGGCCTTGTTGGCATTCACCCAAAGGCTGGGTGACAGGCAGGCAGCGCGCTGGAAGATATGGTTATAGGCACAAACGCCATACAGCGCCATCAATCCACCCATGGAAGAACCGGCAATGATGGTATTTCTGCGATCAGGCAGCGTTCTGTAGTTGGCATCAATATAGGGCTTTAGTGTTTTCACCAGCCAGGTCATATAGGTCAGTCCCCTACCCTTGATGCTGCCAAGCTGGGGCGCATGGAAGTTAAACGGAGAATACTCCTGCAGCCGTCCGTTGCCCTCATGATTACACTCAACGGCAACGATGATCAACTGCTTTCTGCTCTTATGCATATAATCGCGCATTCCCCAGGATTTGCCATAGGTAGCATCCGCGTCAAAAAACACATTATGACCGTCGAACATATACAGTACCGGATAGCGCTGTTCGGGATTACGATTATAGCTTTCCGGCAAGTACAGATAAACACGCCGTTTGGTATTGCCACTAAGCTGCGGTATGGTAACATTCCATTTTTTAATCATGGACGTATGCCTCCGAAATATGTACGAATTGCTATAATTATATGACGGAAATGCACTTCTGTCAACCTGGGGCAACCTTTTTAAGAAATTTTTGACAAGTTACTTGCCAAGAACTGCTGTAATTTTGCGAAAATTATCCTTTACAACCATTCCGATTCATAATAAAATATAGAAAACACAAATTCAGGAGGAATTCTTATGCAAATTAAGAGAATCGGCGTTCTGACATCCGGTGGCGATGCCCCCGGTATGAACCCCTGTGTCCGCTCAGTTGTGCGTACCGCTCTGTATCACGGCCTGGAGGTTTACGGCATTCGACGGGGCTGGAACGGCCTGATTAACGGCGACATTATCAAGCTGGATCAGCGAAGCGTGTCCCACACCATCAACCGCGGCGGCACCATCCTCTATACCGCCCGCAGCAAGGAATTTATGACCGAGGAAGGTCAGCGCAAAGCTGTTTCCACCTGCAAATTTCTTGGGCTTGACAGTATCATTGCCATCGGCGGTGACGGTACCTTCCGTGGTGCAAGAGCACTGAGCAAACACGGTATCAACGTGATTGGCATTCCCGGCACCATTGACAACGACATTTCCTGTACCAATTACTGCATTGGTTTTGATACCGCTGCCAACACTGCCATCGAGTGTATCGATAAGCTGCGCGATACCATGCAGTCCCATGAGCGCTGCTCCGTGGTAGAAGTCATGGGCCGTAACGCGGGCTATCTGGCAATGTATGTTGGCTTGGCAGTTGGCGCAACGGCCGTTCTTGTCCCCGAAAAGCCCATTGATTTTGAGAGGGATGTGATCGAAAAGATCCGCTCTGCCCGCTTCAACGGCTTTACACACTACATGATCGTGGTGGCCGAGGGCGCAGGTTCCGCCGCCGACATTGCCGCTAAGATCAAGGAAGCCATTGATCTTGACCCCCGGGTGACTGTGCTTGGACATATCCAGCGCGGCGGCACCCCCACCGGGCGTGACCGTGTCAACGCCACCAAAATGGGTTACCTGGCTGTAGAGCTTCTGCTGCAAGGAAAAAATAACCGGATCGTCTGCACCAACCGCGGCGGCTTTACCGATATTGACATAGATGAAGCCCTGTCCATGAAAAAAAGCATCCAGCAAATGGAAGTGGATGTGCTGGCCGCCATGACCGGCCTTTGATCTTACATAAAACGACCAGCCCAATGCGGGCTGGTCGTTCTTTTTTAGAATAGAAAAACGTGAAAATCAAAAATTATTTGCAAATCCTCATCAGTCAGATAGCCAGCCTCGTACGCCTGGCGCAAAGTAATCAATTCGCCATCAATTAGTACAGTTATCCGATTGTTGTTATTGTAGTAGAATTGATATTCGCCTACCTTATCAATATAGACACCGCCTGAACCGACATGGACGTTCAGCATACCAACAAGGGCATCACCAAACTTGCCGTAATAAGCCAGCAATTCTGTATCTGCCGCATCCGGGTTTTGACGATAGTACGCACGGAGTAGATCCGCGCTGTCCGGATGCCAGTCACTAACAGAAAACTCCCTTACCCTAAGTTCAACAGATCTGGCCGGCATTTCAAAATCAAATTTCCAGTACTGATCAACCACGATGGTGCAGCCTGTTATCTCCACACCGTCAGCAAACAGCATACAGCTCTTTTCTTTATCATAAGTGATCTTTATATGCACTGTTTCTCCAGGAATGTACCAACTTAGCAAGGGCTCATACAGATATGTACTATCGCTCATGCTAATGGTATAAACCTCAATAGCAGGCAAATCAGGCGTATCGATTTCAATACCGGCATCAGCATCACTGTAAGGAATGGATACCGTCATACTGGTCTGGCCTGCAACAAAATAGATCCTCTGCCCGTTCAATTTACTGGAATACCCATCTGGAACGGCAGTGATCCAGATATACGGCTGCGTATTGGTGTTGGGCAATTCGAATGTGATCTTGCCATTCGAATCGGAATACAAATAGGAATTGATCTTCCCGGGATTCTCAATTTTTACGCGTGGGATCGGATTACCGTCGGGATCTGCAAATTGCACGGTATAGCTTGTATAAATCTCCTCCGTCTTATACAGCACTATTGTCATGACATACCGGTTGGAACCAAAATACAGCTTTTCGTTCAGGGAAGAAAGGTTGTAGCCGGACGGCACAGAAATAACCTGAATGTAGGAAATTTCGGCGTCGGAGTGAAGGGTAATGGCGCCATCCTGATTGGATTCCAAATATGGTGTTGAAGCATATGTAAGCGGATTTGCGATCTTCACACCTTCGATGGGCTTATATTGACTATCGACAAACATAACCACATAGCTAAAAGCTGCCATAGGCGGCATTGTTTGAACGGTTGGCGGTGACGTAGTCTCCGGATTCTTGCCAATGGTGACATGGTCGGTAGTAGCAGGAGAGGCGGTACTCTCCCCTGCCAACCTAGACCAGTCAATCTCCATCAAAACCAGAACGAATACAAAGCAAAGCAACGCAAGAATCAACGGCAACAGGCGAATATATCTCTTCTTGGCAATAGTTTCCTGGGGCGCTGGCGGCGATGCAACCGCATCATTGCTTTCGTCAGTTAACGCTTCGTTTTCGGCAGAAAAGGCCGTTTCAACTGCCGCAGGTGCTCTGTAGATCCGGTCTCCCCAGATCGCGCCGCAGTCAGGACACAGAAAGTCATTATCGGACATCCTCGTTCCGCATTTTCCGCAATATTTACTCATAGACATTTCACTCCGGTATAATTACATCAGAAGGCGCAATGGTTATGTAGACTGTGTTGTCTTCACCGTATTCTATACCCGACACAACATAATCTGCATACGCATCCATTACCCAGGCAAAGCTGACCCAATCAATTTTTAGTTCCTCATTCGGATAGAGCCGGTAGCTGCCGCATCCCTGATCATCCAGAATTACACTGCCCATGCCGTCGTTCGAGCGGTGGAAATCAATGATGGAATGGGTGACAGGCTGACCGTTTACATCCTTCAGATAGACCTTATAGGCCACCATGCCGTCGTATTTCATGTCGACGATCAGACTTTTGCTGAATGTATCAAAACCATATTGATAGTAATCAAAAAGAACCGCAGAATAATCATCGGGGCAAGAAATAACATAGAAATGAACCAATGATGCGTCGGATGCAGTTGATTCAAAGGTGATCTGCCCATTCTCATCCGATGTGTAACAGTCAGCTTTTCCACCGTAAATATCATCTGTGACCGCGATCCGTACACCGCTGATGGGGTTTCCGGTTTCTATATCAGCAAAATTGACTGTGTAGGTATTGGACTGGGCAATGGTAATATAAATGTTGTTTCTTTCACCATATTCAACATTGACGATTCCGCAGTTTTCGTAACCATCCGGCAACACAGAAACCGTAACGGAAATATCGCCTGCAAGCCAACGCAAAGATAGCTTACCTTGGCTGTCAGTCATTTTCTCTCCAAGTTTTCTGCCATCCATATATACCCATAGACCAACATTTCCAACGGGATTTCCCTCTGCGTCAACGGTGTATATGTTATACTGCGTTTTGCCGTCGTAAAGAAGCTGAACGGTGGTGCTTCTCTGGTAAGGCAAGAATCCATACTCCATATCATCCGGGCTGGGAGAATAATATCCGTTCGGGACATATGTGATATAATATTTCACAGCGGAAGGATCTGCAACCGTGGTTTGGAAGGTTACTGTACCAAGCCGGTCAGAGACATAATACTGCATTGCACTGCCGTCTGGCGGCATATAACCAATCTCCGCGCCGGCCACAGGCATATAGACACTGTCAACAACATAAACCGTGTAGGTATACAGTGTTCCCGGCTCTTTGTTCAGGTCCAGTTGGATCTCCATCTGATGCTGACCGACGTCAAAATCGAAAACCGTATCGTAATAATCCGCATTGTTCGGAATTGTAACCTTGCACCAAAGTTCACCTTCATAATGGAAGGAGAAACAACCTTCTGCATTTGTCATACCGGACTTCCAGATGCCCAGGCCGTCGATATCGGTAAGCATACCGGCAACCGCAAGTCGGAAATTGGGTACGGGATCTCCATATTCATCCACAATACGGACTGTATAGATGTCTGCGGCATCGTAGCCATACTCTTCATAGGTGTGCAGCTCGATCTCGAAATCCAGTTTGTTCTTTTGAAGCGTGAAGTGCTCGTCGCTGCTGGACACAACATATCCATCGGGAACATAAGCAACAGAAACTGCGTGGGAACCGGTGCCATAGTCAGCAACAAATCTGCACACACCGGATTCATCGCTTACCTGCATCTGTTCCTCCTGGCCGGAGGAATAGAAATAAATGGCAGTCCCAGGTACTCCCTCGCCGGCAGAGTTTACGACAGTGAAAGTAAAGGTAACAGGAAGCTCCTCTAACTGCACACGCAAATCCCGCTGTCCTGCCTCAAAGGAGAAGAAAACATCACCGTAGTTTACCTGATACTGGACCGGAAGATCCGTCAGTCGAACGCTGTAGCTGTCACTTTCAGGCAGAATAAAGGTTGCGCTGCCATCAGAGCCAATCTGGCTGCTGTAGAGCAACTGTTCACAGCTGTAAATATTCACACCGGCACCGGACAGGTCCGTTTTATTGGTTGTGCTGACCTGTACAGTGTAAACCGCCAGCGGCGCCGTGGTTTGCGGCGGCGTTGGTAATGTAGCAGCAGGCTCTTTTGCCTGCATAGACGGTTGCGCGAAGAAATGGGTATAAACGAAGAATGCGCCGGTAACAATCACAGCCACCAAAACAATAATCAGCAGGCAGCGTATCATTCTATGCAGCGAAAATTTAGAGCCCTTCGACTCGTTTTTCTGTGTGGCTATTGCATAAGAAACAGGATCGCCAATAATCAAACCGCAATGGGGACAAATAAAATCGCTTTGCGCAATTTCTTTCTTGCACCTTGCACACTTATTGCTCACTGGTATCACCTTCCTTTTCAGTCATTATATCACATCTGTCAACAGAAAAAGACTCTGCCAAGAATACAGGCAGAGTCTTTATGCTTTGGGATGGCATTTTTCGTAAACGGTTTTCAATTTTTGGTTGACCATGTGAGTATACATCTGGGTAGAAGAAATATCGCTGTGACCCAAAAGTTCCTGCAAAGAGTCCAAATCCGCACCGTTTTCCAGCAGATGTACCGCAAAGCTGTGACGCAGGGTATGGGGCGTAATTTCTTTATCGATGTGCGCGGTCGCCTGATAGTGCTTCAGGATCTTCCAGAAGCCCTGACGGCTCATGCGAACACCGGAAATATTGACGAACAAGGCCCGTTCATCCGGATCCGCGACCAAACCGGGACGCACATTCTTCAGGTAGGATTGTAAGACCTTCATAGCGCCGGGATACAGGGGAATCGCACGGAACTTCTTGGCGCCAATACATTTGATGATGCCGGCATCCAGATTGACATCGTCCACATTCAATCCGATCAGCTCAGAAACGCGAACACCGGTGGCGTACATGATCTCCAACATAGCTTTGTCACGGCAGCCTTTGGGATCGGTAACAATCGGCTGATTCAAAAGTAATTCAATTTCACGACCATTGAGAATTTGAGGCAGTTTCTTTTCGCCGCGGTCGATTTGAATATCGCTCACAGGCGTTTGCTCCAGGAATCCGGAAGAAATCATATACGCATAGAAATTCTTCAGACTGGCAAGCGTGCGCGACAGGGTCGCACCGGAGCGACCGTCCATCTGCAAATGCTCAATATAGCCGGAAATATGTATATGCTGGGCAGCAGAAACATCCAGATCGGCAGTTGTGTCCAGCCAAACGGAAAACTGGCGAATATCACGCATATACGAAGATACGGTATTTACGGACGCCTGCTTTACCTTGGTAAGATAATTCTCATAGGCCCGAATTAAATCCAGCATAGACACTCTCCTTTCTGAAAATTCCTGAAAATAACGAAAATATAACCATCTTGCAGCCTGTTACAGGCAACAAAACGGTCAAAATCATCATAATTCCCTGTGCATTAAATATAGCGGATATAAAATTAAAAAGCAAGACAGAAATACCGGAATATAACATTTTTGTAAATTATGCCAACAATTATGTTAACAAATTTATGTAAACTTAGGCAACCGTCTTTTGCATCGGTTGCGGATAAGATGCAGAAAAAGAAGATATGGTGGCGTTCTTGCTTTAAACCACCATATCTTGTTTGTGCACATTTCCGTCAGTTAATTTCCGATGGGTAAATAACATTTACCCATTTGTGCATTTTGTACATCATCTTACAGCCGGATTTTTTGTGACTTGTATCTGCGCCGTTTGCCGCCATTCATACCCATCAAAAAGACTGCGAACACACCACCAAATGTCAACGCCACTGATGCGCCGATGCCACTTTTTACGCCATCAAACGCAATTGCAGCAGTCGACAACAACGCAACCAGGTATATCACTCCTGCCAAGGCGCACATCATGAGCCGGTTCCCCTTTACCTTCCCCACCGTTACAAAAGCAGCGCTCATGGCGCCCAATAGAATGGATGCCATTGCGCAAACATTCATTTGGTCCATCTGCATTGTTTCCGTGTAAATCAGAATGGTAGCAGCAACAGCCACCAGTACACTCACAAACAGTCCGAATACAGGCCCCAGAATCAGCGCATATGGTATTTTTGTTTTCCTATCCTTAAAGCTCACTGTCCATCTCCCCTTTCGTAATATCCCTATGCTCGCGTTGCAAAAAAATAACCGGAGCAGACGATCTGCTCCGGCAATTATTATTTACTTATTCCTCAACAGCAGGCTGTGCGGTGAGGGCCTGGAACTTGGCGCGGGTATCCTTCACCTCAGCCAGGGACTGGGCAATGGCCTCTTCGGTGCGGCGAAGGGCATCGTCCATGTACTCGTTGCTGGCCTTACGCAGACCTGCAATCTGAACCTTGGTCTGTTCCACCATCTCCAGGCACTGACGCTTAGCCTCGTTGTATACTGCCTCCTGAGAGACCATACGGGCAGCTTCCTCAGCAGCCTTACGAATGATGTTTTCAGCCTCGTGTCTTGCCTGGCTGATCAGTTCATTGCGGGATTCCACAATCGTGCGGCTCTGCTTCAGCTCGGCAGGCAGCTGAGCAATGATCTCATCGAGCATATCCAATGCTTTCTCACGCTCAATGATACATCTGTCAGCACCCAGGGGCAGTGCTCTTGCATCCTGGATCATGTCATATAGGGAAGTGATGATATCTTCAATATGCTGGTCGTTCATTTGGAATTTCCTCCTTGACGTTTTTCATTTATTCTGTTCTGAAAGTCCGGGATGATCTGCGCCGGCAAAAATTCAGATAGATCTACGTGATAACTGCCCAGTTCCTTCACCGTACTGGAACTTAGGTACATATACTGGCTCTCCGCGGTCAGGAACATGGTATCCAGATTGGGATTGATTTTATGATTGATCAGCGCCATCTGAAACTCATTTTCGAAATCGGAACCAGCTCGCAGGCCCTTTACAATCACACAGCTGCCACGCTTCTGTGCATAATCCGCAAGAAGCTCATTGGAGCAGTCTACTTCAACATTGGGGATGTCTGCCGTCACTCTTTTAATCAAATCCACCCGCTCACTCAGCGTAAACATTGGATTTTTTCCCGCATTGACCATAACGCAAACAATCAGCTTATCAAAAATTTTAGCTGCGCGACGTATGATATTCAAGTGTCCACTGGTCACCGGGTCAAAGCTACCGGGATATATGGCGATCTTCACAGACGATCACCTCCTCAATCTTTGCGGTAAATCGTTACCAGGGTTTTGCCGTATTTATAGTCCTTTGATCTGGAAAATCCGGGAAAATCCGGTAAATCCAGCTTTTCCAAGGGTCTCTCGGCTACTATTATACCACCACTTTGTAAAATGTCAATTTCCGTTATTAAATTTAGCGCATTTTCCAGAAAAACTTCTCCATAAGGCGGATCCAGAAAAATAATGCCAAATTTTTCCTTGCAGCTACGAAGAAAAGCAAGATAATCTCCCCGCACAACTCTGGCTTGTCCCTCCAGTTTCGTTCTGCGCAGGTTTTCCCGGATCAATTTACAGGCCGCTTCTCCAGCGTCCACAAACACAGCACTTTTCGCTCCTCGGCTCAGCGCTTCAATACCAAGCTGACCCGTACCGCCAAACAGATCCAGCACAGCCATGCCGGGTATATCAAAATTGATTACACTGAAAAGGGCCTCCTTTACTCTGTCAGCGGTTGGTCTCGTAACCATGCCCTCCGGCGTTTTCAGCACAACGCCCCGTGCCTTTCCTGTTATAACCCGCATAAGCGCATAAATCTCCTTTATTCATTATTGCTGTGAAAATGCTGATACACCGCATTGGCCGCGTCCTTGGGAAGCAGTCGTTCCAACTCAGAAAGCGTGGAGTGCCGTATAGCAGAAACTGAGCGAAAGGTCTTAAGAAGCTGTTCTTTTCGTTTTGGCCCGATGCCCGGTATATTGTCCAGCTCAGAATAGCGCAATCGTTTGCTGCGCAGGTTTCTGTGATAGGAAACAGCAAAGCGGTGTACCTCCTCCTGGATGGTTCCTATAAAGGCGAATACAGTTTGCTGGCTATCGATCGCGATCAAATCGCCCTGTGGCGTCACCAGCGCCCGTGTACGGTGACGGTCATCCTTTACCATGCCGAATATCGGTATACTTAGCCCCAGCTTCTCAAGGGCATCCACAGCCGTCTGTGCGTGAGTAACACCACCGTCGATCAGCAAAAGATCCGGGGTTTCCTCGAATCCTTTGTCAGCGTTTTTATAGTGCACAAATCTACGTGTCAAAACCTGGTGCATGGAGGCATAATCATCCTGTCCCGCCAGATTTTCCAACTTGAAACGCTTATATTCACTTTTCTTTGGTCTGCCGTCCTGAAAAACAACCATTCCGGCCACAATATCCGTACCGGAGATGTTGGAAATATCATAGGCTTCAATCCGTCTTGGAGGGTCCAGCATTAGCATTTTTCCCAGCAAGGCCAAACTGCCAGTGAACTTTTCTTCCTTGTCTGTTAGTCGCTCAGCCTCCTCGAAGGCATTTCTGTTTGCCAACTCCACCAAGCGCACATTATCACCTCTTTGGGGAATGCGCAGGTGGGGACGTTTGCCGTATTGCTGTTCAAGCAGTTGGGAAAACAGCTCGCTGTCTTCAATCGCAAAGGGCAGCAGCACGTGTTTGGGCGCCACACCCCTGCTCAGATAATATTGCTTCATCAGACTCGATACAGCAGTTTCCTTATCATCAGGACGGGAAAAGACCTCATAATCCTTATCCAGCAGATTGCCACCGGAGAAATGCAGCACCGCAAAGCAGGCCTTGGTTTCCGTTTCGCCGTAACCAATTACATCCGTATCAGCCAAGCTGGATGCTGTCACCAACTGTTTTTGGCTCAGCGCCTCAACCGCATTGAGTCTGTCGCGCAAAGAAGCAGCCAGCTCAAATTCCAGATTTTCAGCAGCCACAAGCATCTGTTTTCTGATTTCATCGGCTGCTGTTTTATAGTTTCCCTGCAAGAGTTTTCTTGCCTGCTCCATGCGCAACCGGTATTCTGCAGAGGTCATTATTTCCTGGCACCATCCTGCGCAGCGGTTCATATGGTAGTTAAGACAGGGTCTTTGCTTGCCAATATCTCTTGGAAACCGCTTTTTACAGGCAGGTAATTTCAGCGCCTGTCCAATTGCTTCCATAATGGAATTGGACACGCCACGGCTGCCAAAGGGACCGAAATATTCTGCGCCATCATCTGCCACACGGTTTGCCAGGGTAATCGCAGGGTATTCTTCCTTCATATTGAGTCTGAGATAGGGATAGCCCTTATCATCCTTCAAAAGGATATTGTATTTGGGCATATGCCGCTTAATAAGGCTGCATTCCAGCACCAGCGCCTCAAATTCAGATGCCGCAACAATTACATCAAAATGGTCTATGTGGCTAACCATGAGCCTGGTTTTGGGTGAATGGGTTGCAGTATCCTGAAAGTACTGGCTGACTCTGTTCTTTAGCTTCTTTGCCTTTCCAACATAAATTACAGCGTTGGTCTTATCGCGCATGATATACACACCAGGAGCAAAGGGTAGCGACAGGGCCTTATCCTTCAGTTCATCAAAAGTCATAGTATCACCAAAAAGCACCGCCTCAATGCAGCTGCACTGAGGCGGTCAGAGTTTTCATCAATAAACGTCCTGCTGCAGCAGAAGCTCCAGTGCAGTCACAGCTGCCTCAGCGTCGCTGCCATCAGCCACCAGCGTGACCGCGGTGCCGGTAACAATACCCAACGACATAATGCCGAGAAGGCTCTTGGCGTTCATCTTGCGGCTGCCGGACTCCAACCAAATGGAGCAGTTAAATTCATTTGCCTTCTGAACGAAGTATGTAGCCTGACGATTATGCAGGCCGGATTCGCAGCGTACAACCACTTCTTTACTGTACATATGTTACAACTCCTTTTCCCGCCGATAGAGCGGTCGCTTGTTAATATGATAAGCAAAAATTGCGAACTTGTCAACCTTTTTCCGCAATATCAGCCAGGTTTTACTTAAACTCAGCAATTGTTACGCCATCCTCGCCTTCACCATAAACGCCCAAGCGGTAAGTTTTAACGTGCTTATTCTTCTTAAGGGACTGGTGTACCGCTGCGCGCACAGCACCTGTTCCCTTGCCGTGGATAATACGAACAATGGAAAGATTACTCCTCATCGCTTCATCCATAAATCGCTCCAGCACAATGACAGCATCGATGGTGTCCATGCCGCGCAGATCCAATTCAGTGGGCGCAGCATTCATCTTCATCTCCCTGCCTGAATGTTTGGGGCGCACGTGCTTTTCCTTGTAGGGATTATCATGCTCCAGCAGGTAGATTTCATCCGCCTTGGCGCTGAGTTTCATAATACCCGCCTGCAGTTGATAACTGCCATCTTTATTGATCGCGATAACGCTTGCCTTAGTTCCAAGCTTCAGCAGTTCAACGGTATCACCAACTAAGATGCCCCTGGTAGGCGCGGGACGGTCCTTTTCCGGTTGGTGGGCACGCAGCTTATCCTCGGCCTCATTCAGTCCCTTGCGGAGCTCCGCCTGTCTCTGATTAATATTGGTAGTATCCGCGCTTTCCGCAAGCTGTTTCTTTAACGCTTTAATTTCTTCAGAGGCCTTATTGGCAGCATAGCGTGCATCTTCAATGATTTGCTGTGCTTCACGTCGTGCGATCTCCATGGCTTTTTCGCGCTCTTTGCGCAATTGTTCATGGTAAACCTCGCTCTGTTCCTTTATTTTGGCAGTTTCCTGTTTCAGTCGTTCAGCCTCATGGCGGGCTGTTTCCATCTGCTGACGCTGCTGTTCCAGTTGAGTCAGCACATCCTCAAAATCCTTGTCGGATTTACCAACAAGATCATCTGCCTCCTTCAGAATATGCTCCGGCAAACCAAGCTTACGGGAAATGGCAAAGGCATTGGACTTACCGGGAATGCCGATCAGCAGCTTGTAGGTAGGCCGCAATGTTTCAACATTAAACTCGCAGGAAGCGTTGATAACGCCCTTGGTGCGCATGGCGTACAGTTTTAGCTCCGCATAATGGGTTGTGGCCACCACACGGCTGTTCATTTTGCGGCAGAACTCAATGATAGCCATAGCAAGCGCAGCACCCTCAGCCGGATCCGTGCCGGCACCAAGCTCATCAAAGAGGACCAACGTACGGTCATCGCACTGCTCTACCACATCCACAATGGTCTTCATGTGACTGGAGAATGTGGACAAGCTTTGTGCAATGGACTGCTCATCACCAATATCAGCCAAAATAGCATCAAATGTGGACAGAATGCTTCCGTCTCCGGCAGGGACGTGCAGACCGCACTCTGCCATCAGTGTCAGCAAACCGATGGTTTTCAGCGTTACCGTCTTACCGCCTGTATTGGGACCGGTAATGATCATGGTATCAAAATCAGAACCAAGTCGCAGCGATACAGGCACCACCTTATCCTTCGGAAGCAGCGGATGTCGGGCATTGCGCAGCTCCACCCTGCCCTCATCATTCATAATAGGCGCCCAGGCCCGCATATGGTAGCCGAGCTTTGCTTTTGCGAAAATAACATCCAAACGGATCAGCATGGTCACATTCAGGTTGATATTTTCCCCATGGGCAGCAGCATCCGCGGAAAGCTCCGACAGAATACGCTCAATCTCCTTCTTTTCCTTCAATTCCAGTTCCCGCAGAGCGTTGTTAGCATTGACCGCGGACATGGGCTCCACAAAATAGGTGCCACCGCTGGCAGATACATCATGCACAAGACCCGGCACTTCATTCTTGCATTCACTTTTGACCGGCACAACATAACGACCGTCGCGAATGGTGATGATCGGTTCTCGCAGGAATTTACTGAAAGCAGGCGAAGAGATCACCTTCTGCAGGGAATCTCTGATTTTGCCGGCCTGAATGCGCATATGGCGACGGATATTGGCAAGCTCAGGAGAGGCGTTATCAGCGATCTCCTCCTCAGAAAGGATGGCGCCGAAGATTTTATCTTCCAGATATTTATTGGGGCTCAGCGCGGCAAAGAGAGGATCAAGAACGGTTTTCTTTTCGTCCTCGGACACGTAGCCCTTAATATTTCGGGCGCAGCGAAGTACACCGGCGATCCGCAGCAGTTCAACAGGCTGCAGCACACCGCCGCGGTCTGCACGTTCCAGGGAAGCCGACACATCCTGCACTTCGCCAAAGGCAGGATTGCCCTTACGGGTGCACAGATCGGATGCAGCGGTCGTTTCATCCAGCAAAGCCTGGACATCCTCCAGATCAGAAACCGGGTGCAGACGCAGGCAGGCGGCCTTACCGCCCTGGCTGCCAGCACAAGCAGACAGCATTTCCAGAACCTTGTCCAGTTCCAGTTTTAATAATGATTTTTCGTATAATTCAGACATAGGTATCTCCTAAATTATAGCAGCTGAAAGTGTTGCTCCAATGTATGCAATGCATTCTCGATCGTACTGTTCTCATCACGGATCTGGGTGTAAAAACCACTTTCGGCAAACTCACGGTAATGCTCCGAACTATTGATTTTCTTCAAACATTCACGGAAATTGGCGATTGCCGCCTCGGGATCCGCAGCTTCCAACAGTTTCTGATATAAAAACTGTTTGTCGGCATCCGGTCTGTCAAAAAATCGATCTACTGACATCCATTGCGGACTGAGCAGAATCGCCACATGCTGATAGTCAGATATTTCTCGCAATACATCCACAGGGATGTTGGTATCAACAAAAATTCGTTTTCCAGTAGAAGCAAGCTGGATTAGCTTGATTATTTCAAGCTGAGCGGCTTCCTTACCGGTCTGCACAAACCAGGCGTTATATTCCTCCGGTGTGCGGCTGATAAATTCCTGCCACCCGGACATTGTATCAAAATAAGACAATGCAGGTTGATGGGCAGGGTCGATAAGGTGCATGAGCGCGTCATGATAGTTTTCGCCGCAGCAGATACCGTCATACTTTTCTGACAACAGCTTGACCATCGTGGACTTTCCTGCATAAGCCGTGCCGTTAATGAAGTAGACATTTTGTAACAGATTTCGTAAAAGATTGTTTTCAATTTTCATATTCGTCGGTGGCGGCGGGAGCAAGCCCCCGCCCTACAGTATTTAAAGCAAAAGCGACTTATAAAAGTCAAGCGTAGAAAAACCTCTTTCCAGTTGGGTGGTCAGGTATGCTTCCGTGATACCGGATAGTTGTTCGATCGTTTCTGTTCCGACACAGAAAGAAAACAGCTTTTTCGCATCACAATAGGAAATATAGCGCATAGCCTCAAGTACCGCCGATGTGACTGGAAGACGAATACCGTTCGCTTTATCGCGGCACTTCTCGCACAGCAGCGTACCACCGGAAATATCAAAGAACACCGGTTCTTGGCTTCCGCACACATGGCAACCAAACAGGTCAGGCGTATAACCGGCAAGGGAGGCAGAACGAAGTTCAAAGACGGATTTTACAAGTAGTTCCGGCTTTCCCAACTTATCCAGAGCGTACAAGCAGTTGAGAACAAGGCTTAACAGTTCCGGGTTCGGCAAATCTTCCTGCGAAAGAACCTCTGCTGTCTGGGCAAAATATGTACCCAGGGACAGCTTACCGAGATCCCGTCGCAAGCCCTGGAACAACTCGATGGCATGGGCTTCGTTAACAGTATACTGTCCCTTGTACTCAAACAGCGTAAATTCGCCAAATGACAACAGCTGACACGGTGCGATCAAGGGCGAATTTTTTCGCCGCAGGCCGCGGGCTTTGATTGTTAATTTCCCGTGGTTGCGGGTCAGCACCGTCAAAAGCGCGTCCCGGTCATTGTAGTCCGTTACCCTCAGGACGATGGCCTGGATCGTCAGGTACATGGCTTTCCTCCATCATACATAGCTTATATTGCAGGTAAAAGGCAGGTGCGCCGGTCTGCAGGAACATTTCCCAGTATTGCTTTGCGTCCATAATCATCGCCTCCTGCAAATAGGGTTTGCAGTGGCTGTGATTTTAGCACAGGAAATTACTCCTTATAGCCGAAGTTGCGCACCATAAAGTCGCTGTCGCGCCAGTTCTCCTTTACCTTGACCCAGGTAGTCAGATAAACCTTTGTGCCCATAAACTTCTCACAGTCAGCACGGGCCATAGAAGAAATTTTCTTCAGCATGGCACCGCCCTTGCCGATAATAATGCCCTTATGGCTGGCCTTTTCACAGTAAATGGTGGCATCCAGATCGATGATACCGCTGTCACGCTCGGTAAAGGTGGTGATCTCTACGGCAGTACCGTGAGGGATCTCCTTTTCCAGGCACCACAACAGCTTTTCACGGATAATTTCTGCCATCATCTGGCGCTCAGGCTGATCGGTGGTAACATCATCCGGGAAAAGGAAGGGGCTTTCGATGGCATATTTATCACACTCAGCAAGCAGCAGCTCCACGCCGTCACCGGTCTTGGCAGAAATCGGAATAATGGCGTCAAATCGATAGGCTTCACTGTATGCCGCAATGACCTCCAGCAGTTTATCCTTTTCTACAGTGTCGATTTTGTTGATTACCAAGATCACAGGGGTACGCTTTGCGCCCAATTCCTCCAGGAGGGACTGCTCCTGCTGACCAACAGAAGCAATGGGTTCTACAACAAGCAATGTCAGGTCCACATCCGCGATAGAATCCTTCACTGCGCTGACCATATAGTCGCCCAGTTTTGTACGGGGCTTATGGTAGCCGGGCGTGTCAACGAACACATACTGGGTGTTTCCGCGGGACAAAATACCGCAAATGCGGTTGCGGGTGGTCTGTGGCTTATTGGAAACAATGGTGATCTTCTCGCCAACCAGATGATTGGTCAAGGTGGACTTGCCAACATTGGGCCGTCCCGCGATGGTAACAATAGCAGTTTTTGTATTCATAACTTATTCTCCTAAGTAAAATTCAAAATGGATGATCTGGTCCTTTTTGGGCACGTCAAGCCTGGCTTCATCCCCTTGGATGCCGCCCATATGGCGGTAAAAGGCGATCGCAGGAAGATTATTCGCATTGCAGCCGCAGAAAAATTTACGGATGCTCTGCTCACGGCAATATTCTCGCAGGGTTGTGAATGCCCTTCTTCCAAGACTCAGTCCCTGATGGGATTTGCAAATATACAAATGATTCAGACAAAGCACAAAATCTTTATAGCTTCCATGATGATACGGCCCAAAGGAAAAATAACCAACACAATGCTCGCCATCCAGGAAAACATAGTAGTTTTCTCCCGGTTCCGCAATACGCTCAGCATCATGGTTGGCGTAGGTTGCGACATCGTAATCTTCCCACATACTGTCGGGATAGATTCCGGGATAGGTTTCACGCCACACAATTCTCCTGGTCTGTGCAATCTTCCATGCATCTGACGCAGATGCTCTTTTAAGTTCAATCACGTCGCATACCCGGGATGGTTGCAGCAATGGCTTCTTCCCTGCCGCGCATCTGCTTCTTCATAGGTCCTTCGTCCAGATGGTCATAGCCCAGCAGATGCAACATGGAGTGGATGGTTAGATAACCGATCTCCCGTTTCACACTATGTCCAAATTCCCTTGCCTGCGCTTTGGCGCGCTCCAGAGAGATGCACATATCACCCAGCGGGCAAAGACCGGTTTCGATGTCCAGATATTCCTCCCAGTCGGCTGGCGGATTGCCAGGCTCCAATTGGAACATAGGAAAGCTCAGCACATCGGTGGGACGATCAATACCACGGCTGGCCAGGTTGATTGCGTGGATCTCCTTGTCATTGGTAACAAGAACATTAATCTCACAGGGCACCGCGATGTTTTCTTCCCGTAAGGTTGCCTCAACGCACTTACAAATATGAGACGCAATGAGGGGCCGCTTCCAGGTTAAGCACTGGAAGGTCATATTGATCTTTACCTTTTTCATATCAAGTCTTCCTCTGGTAGCTTCCCTTATAGTTATGGGAAGGTTTTTTGATTTGCTGCTTGCTTGCTGCCTTTTCATAGGCGTTGATAATTTGCTGAACAAGGGCATGGCGCACCACATCGGCAGAGGTCAGTCGACAGATGGCAATATCCTTCACATCCTCCAGAACCCGAACCGCGTCCTTAAGTCCGGAAACCTTATCGTCCGGAAGGTCAATTTGGGTAACGTCACCTGTGATGACAATCTTTGAGCCAAAGCCAAGGCGGGTCAGGAACATTTTCATCTGCTCACGTGTAGTATTCTGTGCTTCGTCCAGGATGATGAAGCTATCATCCAGCGTACGGCCTCTCATATAGGCCAGAGGCGCCACTTCAATGGAGCCTCGCTCCTGGTACTTCTGGAAATTCTCAGGGCCCAGCATATCATACAGGGCATCATACAGTGGGCGCAAATAGGGGTCGACCTTATTTTGCAAGTCACCGGGCAGGAAGCCCAGCCGCTCGCCTGCTTCTACAGCAGGACGAGTCAGAATGATTCGGTTCACAGTGCGCTCACGGAACGCAGCCACAGCAGCGGCAACAGCCAGGTATGTCTTGCCGGTACCTGCAGGACCCACACCAATGGTGATGGTATTCTTCTGAATGGCCTTCATGTATTTCTGCTGTCCAACGGTTTTTGCCTTGATGGGCTTGCCCTTTGCCGTGATGCACACCACATCCTCAGCCATTTTCGAAACCTGGTCATCCTTGCCTTCATTTACCAAGGTCAACAAGTAGCGCACACGCTGTTCGTCAATGGTTTCTCCTTTTGCGGCAAGCATCAGTAAGCCTTCCAAAGTACGCACTGCCTTATCTGCCGCCTCCTCATCACCAGAAACCTTCAATTCCGTTCCCCGGTTGACAATGGAAACGCGGAGTGCCTCCTCGATACGGGATATATTCTCATCAAAGGATCCGAATACGCTGATCAAATCCTCCATGCGCTCCGCACTGACGGTTCTTTCAATTATTTTCGACATAGTCTGATAAACGCTCCTCTATCTTTGTAATGCCAATCATTTCATAACAGCTATAGCTGCCACGCATAACAAGCAAACCTTCCTGTTCTTCAAACTGCTCATCCGCCAGCAGGATAGTGCCGGCGTACATACAGTCCAGAAGATACTGCCGGGATACGGAAGAAAGATCGCATTGCCATGCGGCTTCCTGTGTATCATACATGATATATGTTTCTATCCCGATCGCCACAGGCAAAACAAACCCTCCGGGCAGTGTCAAATATTTCTCCTCATATATTTTAGCACAACCTGCACCCGAAATTCCACTATTATTCGAAAAATTTATTCTCTTTTTTCCGATGATTAATGAATATTTTCTCACAACGCGCTGTTTTTCACCCCTTTGCTGGCATTCAGAAGGAAATACTGCACACAATTCCCTGTTCGTTTCTGCAAAAATCTCCCCTTTTGCATTGGTTGCCTGAATGCAAATACCGCAATCTGTATAGCCGGAAATCAGCAATTGCCCCTGTTTTACCACCTGCCCCACTGAACATACGGCATTGCCCTGCAGTACGGTAAGCTGACGGACAACACCGTCTCTCAGCGCGATAATGCTACTGACTGCGCTTTCTTCCTCCTGCGTCTGCACAACAGCACGTTCGCGAACGGTAATAACGGCTGTGCAGCCATAGGTATTGACACCTGCCCAATTCAACTCAGGCATCGCTTCCAGTAGAGCATTCTTTATTTGTTCGCTGCGCACATCTCTTCCGTACGCGCCAAAATAAATGCCGCACTCTGCCGCAGTCTGCGCAATTAAGCGAGCATCAGTGCGTTCATTTCCCTGCACCTGAATGAACAACACTCTACTTGGCAGCCAAATACTGAACAAAAGTAATGACAGCATCCCAACAACAAGTACGAGCCTATTTTTCAGACCGCAAAGCGTCCAAAAATAGCCCTTTCTTTGCAATACCTTTATCTCATCTCCACGTTTATTCAGCAAAACACATAATTTTTTCCAGTCGGATCTTCGTGTGCAAAAGCGAATGGTAATATCCGAAACACTTTCTATATCACAAATCGCTATATTTCCATTCTGAATTGCCAGAATAGAGCAATACAAATCCGCACTTGTCAGCTCTGCGTAAATCCTGCCTTCCAAATACCGCCACAGATCCATCACTCACACCCTCTTACGACAGAAATTGATTCAATATTTCCTGTTATCACCAACATTCGTCCCTGCATTTTCCTCAGGTGCAAACCGCTGCCGCAAATGCAGATCTGCCCGTAACGCACAGCCACGCAAATCTGCTCCTTCGTATATTCTCTAACCCCGCGATGGTTCTCGATCCAGATGCGATTGTCACTGCAAAGCTCCAGAATTGGCTGGTGCGGTAGAGACTCACCCTGCATATCTATCCGGGAAATCAACTTTTGCGTCCATGAAGCCCGATGTTTCATTTCCATCCCCCTTTTGAAAATGTATATGCATTCGTGGGGATGAATTGACAGCAGGTGGCATAGGATTTTCTGAGGTGTTTTGAATGATACAAAAAAATATCACTGCTTGTTTTGCGAGTATTGCTCTTTTGGCGCTGATTTTGGACACAAAAACAGCCCTCGGTGGCGCGTCCGAAGGCATAGAGCTGTGTATGCAGACGGTAATTCCGTCACTTTTCGCATTTATCTTCCTGTCCATTCTACTCACAAACGCGCTTTCAGGGCAACCCCTTGCAGTTCTCAGGCCCCTATGTCGAGTGCTGAACATTCCGAAAGGAGCAGAATCCTTGCTGCTGATTGGCTTGGTCGGCGGTTATCCGGTGGGTGCACAGTGTGTAGCTGACGCCAGGCGAACCGGCACAATTTCCGCAAAATGCGCACGAAGGCTGTTGGCGTTTTGTTCCAATGCCGGGCCATCTTTCATCTTTGGAATCGGTTCTCATCTGTTTACAGACAGATGGATGTGCTGGGCATTATGGGCAATTCATATATTCAGCGCAATTATAGTCGGTTGCCTGGTGCAGGGAGCAGACGAACCATTCAATCAGAACACAAAAAACGCCAGCAGCAGTGTAACGCAGGCACTACCGAAAGCAACGCGCGCCATAGGGATCATTTGCGGATGGGTAGTGATCTTTCGTGTTTTGATCGCTTTTTGTAAGCGGTGGTTCTTATGGATGCTCCCAGGCTGGCTGCAATGCCTATTCTGCGGCGTAATCGAACTAACCAACGGATGCTGCTCCCTTGCACAGATAGCAGATCCCAAAATGCGATTCATTCTTTACGCAATGTTTCTCGGTTTTGGCGGTGTGTGCGTAACAATGCAAACCTACAGCGTTACAGAAGGCGCGGACGCATCCTTGTATCTTCCGGGTAAAATCCTGCAGGCAGTGATCAGCACTTTGCTGGCGGGCGCCATCATTTCCCGGGAAATCAGGCCTTATTGTATCTGTGTATTGGTTATTTTGTTCACAGCAATCTATTTTTCAAGAAAAAAACTGCAAAAAAGGATAGCTTTCCGCGTTTTGGCATTGTATAATAGCACAAAATTCAGACGGAGGTAACATGATGCTGTTTCGAAAGAAGATGGAAGCTCAGTGCGTATATTGTATTCACAGCACCCCACTCAATGAGGATCAAGTACATTGCCCCAAAAAGGGCATCAAAGACTGCACTGATAAATGTATCCAGTTTTCCTACGACCCTACCAAACGCATTCCCGCAAAAGCTAAGGCAGTTGACTTTTCCAAATACGAAGAATATGACTATTCCTTATAACAAAAGCGCCGCGAAAACCGCGGCGCTTTTCAACGTTAAAGGAATATGTACTTAAGAATGAACAGCACAGACAAAATATACATCAAAGGCTTGACCTTCTTTGCCTTGCCCGTACAGGCGTTGAGGATCACATAGGAAATAATGCCCAGGCTGATACCCTCAGAAATGCTGTAGAACAGAGGCATTGCAATGATGGCAATGTAGGCAGGGATCGCTTCTGTAAGATTGTCATCGTCAAATCGGATTTCAACCACAGAGCTGACCATCAGGAAGCCAACCATGATCAATGCCGGAGCAGTAGCAAAAGAAGGAATGGTGGTAAACAGGGGTGCAAACAAGGTAGACAGCAGGAACAGGATAGCCGCTGTCAAAGCAGTCAAGCCGGTACGGCCGCCGGAAGAAACACCGGAAGCAGACTCCACAAACGTTGTAACGGTAGAAGTGCCCAAAACAGCACCCGCAGTCGTGCCGATGGCATCCGCCAGCAAGGCAGGCTTAATCTGCGGCAGTCTGCCTTCACTGTCCAGCATATTAGCCTTCGTTGCAACACCAATCAGTGTGCCAAGGGTATCAAACAGATCAACAAACAGGAACGCAAAGATCACGACCACAAAATCCACAATACGAATGGAAGCGAAATCAATCTGGAAGCACTGACCAAATGTTAAGCCAAGCTTGCTGAAGTCAGCAGAAATAATGCCGGTGGGAATCAGAGAGAAGAAGTTACTGTCAGGGTTAGGCACATAAATTCCGGAAAGCTGGCAAATAATACCAAGAATCCAGGTGATCACGATGCCAAACAAAATGGAACCCTTTACATTCTTGATATGCAAAATTGCCGTAACCAGCACACCTACCAGCGCAAGCAGCGCGCAAATACCGTTGGTAGAAAAATTCTCTGTGAAGCTGGTAATGGTCACCAGCGTTGTGGAATCTACCGCCAATCCGGCATTCTGAAGACCGATAAAGGCGATAAACAAACCGATACCAACAGACACACCGCGCTTCAGCGTCAAAGGAATCGCATTGAAAATTGCTTCACGCACATTTGTCAGTGACAAAATGACGAAGATAATGCCTTCAACAAACACCGCAAGCAGAGCAAGCTGCCAGCTGTAACCCATGCCAATGACAACCGTATACGCAAGGTATGCATTCAGGCCCATGCCAGCGGACAGGACGAAAGGCATATTTGCCATGAGTGCCATGCAAATTGTACCTACGAAGGACGCAATTGCAGTAGCAAGGAGAACTGCAGTCGCATCCATTCCAGCCTTGCTAAGAATATCGGGGTTCACTGCAAGAATGTATGCCATGGTCATAAAGGTGGTGATACCGGCCATGATTTCTGTTTTTACCGTTGTTTTATTCTGCTTCAGTTTGAATATTTTTTCGAACATAGAATCTACCTTTCATTTTTAGTCAGGCATTGCCTGGTTTTGGGGTGGATCTCGAACAGCGATAATTATAACACTTTCTTGTCATGTTTGCAACAAGTAAATACAAATTATGACTTCTTATGGGGATCAAAAGCAGAGCTGTCAAAGGTAATAACTGTGTAATAGACTTTCTCCTCTTGGGAAAGCAGATTACTGATTTGCTGCCGAATGGCGCTTTCCTGCTTGCGCAGATCATCCGGAAGAACAATATCAAAGATAAGGTTGGTATGTCCCGTGCCGCTGACCATTCGGAAATCATGGGTACTGAGGCGAGTGTCGTATGCTCTGATGCATCCATCCACCAATTGGTGCAGTCGTGTCAGCTCCGGATCATCCGTCACAATGGGGTCATAGTGGATCACAAGCTGGATTCCGTGACTGGTAAAACACTCACGTTCCAAATCGTCAATAATTTCGTGACAAGCAAGAGGATCTTCCCTGCTGTCCATCTCCACGTGCAAGGAGGCAAAGCGGCGACCAGGGCCATAGTCATGGACATAAAGATCGTGGAATCCCAGCACCTTTGGGTGACTGCTGACATAGTCAACGATTATAGCCTGCAGCTCTGGCGAGGCATTTTGACCCAAAAGCGGGCTGATCGTTTCTTTTGCAAGTTTGATACCGCTGTAGAGAATGAAAGCGGATATTGCAAGACCTGCATATCCATCCAGCGCAACGCCGGTAGCCTTCTCAATTAACGAACAGACAAGCACCGCCATAGTTGCGACACAATCATTTCTGCTATCTGCAGCGGTCGCCAGAAGCGCATCAGAGTCAATCTGCATTCCTAGCCTGCGATTAAACAGATACAGCCACAGTTTGATAAGAACTGAACCCAGAAGCACCGGAATCAGCCAGACAGTAAACACCGTTTCCTGGGGAACAAAGACTTTCTCGACAGAGGATTTACCCAGTTCAAAACCGATCACAAGAATAATGGCGGATACCACAAGGGCAGAAAGATATTCGTATCGGGCATGACCGTAGGGATGTTCCTCATCAGCCGGACGTTCTGCCAGTTTGAATCCCGCAAAGGTAACCACGGAGCTTGTGGCGTCCGAAAGATTATTCATAGCGTCCGCGGTAATGGAAACGGAACCGGAAATGAATCCAATCAACAGTTTTGCTGCAGCAATCAGTATATTGCATACAATACCGGTTAGGCCGGACAGGCGGCCAATTGTACCCCTGTCACCGGTCGGGGCAAAAATACGTAGCAACAGTTTTGTCATATTACGCTCCTTCGGGCTTTACATAAGCGCCGATCACAAATTCCACATCCGTCTCCAAGCAAACTAAAGAGCGCAGTTTCTCTTTGTCTGTCTCAGAAGTATGGAAATAATAGGGTGTCATCCGAAATACAGCCTGCATATCCTCCTGGGATGCCAGCAAGATCTTTGCACTTACCTTTTGTGTGTGCACCAACTGTAATGTAGCGGTTTTGGGCAATTGCTCATCATTTTCATAGGGAGTGGAATACAGCGCACGTTTCAGTCCCCACAGATGGTGTCTTCCTGGCACCACTGTATACAGCATTCCACCCGGTTTTAATGTGCGCAGGAAGGAATCCTCATTGAACGGCGCAAACAGATGCACCGCATAATCCATAGAGGCATCCTCAACAGGAATTGCGGCCATATTGGCAACAAAGTAGGTTCCGTTACCACGCTTGGCAGCAAGGCGTACCATTTCCCGGGAAATGTCAAAACCATACATACATAAATGAGGATTCTGCCCCAATCCAGCGGTATAATAGCCCTCTCCACAGCAAATATCCAGCACATTTCCCCGCTTATCCGAGAAAATTCGGCACAATGCATCCTTTAGCGGAGCGTAATAACCCTTATTGAGAAAGTCACGCCGACTCCGTGCGGAAAGCTTATCATCACCGATCAGATCGCCGCTTTTGCTTGAGCGCAGCAAATTCACATAGCCTTCCTTAGCAATATCAAAGCTATGGCCCTGATCGCAGCGATAGGTAAAACGGTCAGATCGAAGCGGCTTCTTACAAACGGGACATACCAGCATACGCACTCCTTCCCCCATCCGGAGAAACAAAAATATTTTGCGTTTAATTGCCTTGCTTTTTGGCAACAATACGGATATATTATATGCAATGATTTCCCTAAAAGCAATGACAATTTGCAAGGAGGTCAGACAATGTGCACCGCTGTTCATTACGAAAGTCAAGATGGGCATTATTTCGGTCGCAATCTGGATCTTGAGTATTCCTATGCGGAACAGGTTGTGGTCACACCAAGGAACTTCCCTTTTCGATTCCGCAACGGTTGTGAGCTAAAACATCATCATGCCATGATCGGCATGGCTACCGTTTCGGAGGGGTATCCGCTATACTATGAAGCCACAAACGAACTGGGGCTGAGCATAGCCGGGCTGAATTTTCCCGGTAACGCAACCTATCTGGCAAAGGTATCGGGAAAAGAGAATATCACACCTTTTGAATTGATCCCATGGATCCTGTCCCAGTGCGCAAGCATTACAGAAGCAAAAGATTGGCTGCAAAAGATCAACTTATGGAATCTGCCCTTCAGCCGGAAATATCCATTATCGCCCCTTCACTGGATGATCGCTGACAGTAAGGAATGTATCGTTGCAGAGCCTATGCCAGACGGTCTGAGGATCTATGACAATCCTGTCGGCGTGCTGACAAACAATCCCCCATTCCCCTATCATTTGCATCATCTTGCCGATTATCGGATGCTCTCGGCAAAACAGCCAGAAAACCACTTTTGCCAAAGGGAGCTAACACCATACAGCAACGGTATGGGCGCGATCGGATTGCCCGGTGATTTTTCATCAGCATCGCGGTTCATTAAGGCTGCCTTTGTGAAAGAAAATTCCGTTACTGAGACTGACGGTGTTAACCAGTTCTTTCACATTCTGTCGTCTGTTTCCATGCCAAGAGGCAGTATTGTCATGGACGATGGTCGCTATGAAATCACCCGCTACAGCAGCTGTTGCGATACGCAAAACGCGATCTACTACTACACCACCTACGCCAACAGCAGGATCACCGCCATTGACATGAAAAAGCTTCTCTTGCAATCAGAGCAACTGATCACTTACCCTCTTCGTGAGAGCATGGATATTTATTTTGAAAATTGAGCAAGGCATGCGCCAGCATGCCATACATAAGAAATGGAGAAAACTATGAAACAAATTCTGTTTGATCTGGACGGTACATTGACTGACTCCGGCGAAGGCATCATGCACTGTACTGAGCTGACGCTCGCCCATTATCACCTGCCGATACCCAGCAGAACCGAAATGCGAAGCATCGTCGGACCTCCGCTAAAAGATAGCTTCCTGCGCTACGGCATCCCGGAAAGCGAGCTCGACAATGCAGTTGAGTTTTACAGACAACATTATGTAGCAGTTGGTCAGTTTGAAAATTTTCCCTATCCAGGTATCGAATCCTTGCTAAAGCGGCTCACATTGGAAGGAAACAAGTTATATGTGGCCACGTCCAAACCGGAAACGATGGCGCAGAATATTCTTCGGCATTTTCAGTTAGACAAATACTTCACCATCATTTGCGGTGCAGCATCCGATGTCATGCGCAACACCAAAGAACAGGTCATTGAGCACCTGCTTACTCTGCTGGACAACAAGGACAATCTTGTTATGGTCGGCGATACAATCTACGATGTAAAGGGCGCTGCCTACCACGGAATCCCCACAGTAGCAGTAACATGGGGCTATGGCGTAGTTGATGATATGCAAAACGCAGGTGCCACCATTGTCAGCACTATGGATGAACTTTATGAGGCACTGAAATAAGACAACCCCGCCGGTTAACCGGCGGGGTCATTCATCTCATATCAAGCAAAAGTCAGGTACTTAGTCTTTACGGGCAGCCAAATCAGCAGACATCTTTTCCAGAGTCTTCTTATCGATGTTGTAAACGATAGCAACACCAACAAACTGGCAAATAGCGCTGAACATATACAGGCCAGCAACCAGCCAACAGAGTCTGCTTGCTGTTTCAGCAGACTGACCGATGGTACCAAGTGCAGAAACATAACCGATCAGAGGCGTACCCATGATGGCAATAACAGCAGCGGGGCCAACGCCCTGGGCCAGCTTACGGAAGAAGGAGTGCAGTGCATAAACAACACTCTCCTCACGCTTGCCGAACTTCCACTCCTGGTAGTCGATAGCATCACCCATCATTGCCCAGGATACGCAGTTATAGAAGCCCATGCCAAGACCGAAGAACACAAGGCCAATCACATAAACAATCAGCTGCAGATTCATGGGACACAGGGGGAAGCAGCAAAGGATTGCACCGCCAGCCAGACCGGCAAGAGAACCGATGGATGCAACTTCCTTCTTGCCGTATTTCTTAACCAGCTTGGTTGCAAAGGGCATGAACAGGAACATGGGAGCAAAGCCAATAGCCGTAACCACACCAGACATAGAAGCCTGGCCAAAATGGGTGGCAAACATGATGGTATTGGCAGTCGTAGCAGACTGCATACCCAGGAACATACCCATGGCAGCGATAGTGCAACCGACAGCGGGACGGTTCTTCATAAAAGTGCCAAAGGACTTAAATAGGTTGACTTTTTCGCCTTCCTGATTCAGCTGTGCATACTCATCACCGCGGATAGTGATGTTTTTAATCATCAGCATAAAGAACACAAAGCCGATAATGCCCATAATCAAAGCGGCCCAGAACACTCTTTCGCCAAGCAGAACTTCGACCTGTGCACCAGTCAGAGGACTGTAGACCTTATCACCGATCTCATACGATTTACCTGCCAGTTCCTCGAAAATCTTAGTATTATTGGGGTAATGGGTAAAATCTTCTGGGGTCAGATTGGTTTCTGTCAGTGTAGGTGCAATTTTGTCCCAGAAAGCGGAGGTACCAGCTTCGGTCCAAGTAATCTTCTGCCAAATCAGCATGGGCAGAATGATACCGGGCAGCATGCCACCAATAGCACCGCCGATGGAGCGGAACACAGAAAGCTGTGCTCTCTCTTCATTTTTTTCGGTAACAATATTCAGCATTGTTCCATACGGAACATTGGCCATGGTATAGGCAGCGTCCCAGATTACATAGCCAAGAACAAACAGAATAACCTTCACAACTGTATCGGCCTGTGGGAAAGGCATAAATACAGCTGCGCCACCAAAGAGCAGACCACAGGCACCAATAAATATGTATGTCTTGTACTTGCCCATCTTGTATTTTCTACTGTCACTGTCAATCAGCGAGCCGATCAGAGGGTCATTAATTGCATCCCAAGCCTGCACAAGCAGCAGCAGAATGGAGAACAAGCCAGTTTCCATAAACATGTAAACAAGCCAGAAGGTCTGAACGGTACCCTTCAGGCCAAAGCTCATGTTACAGCCCAAGTCACCGGCAGCATAAGCCAGCTTGTCACGGATACCAAATTTACGATAGCCTTTTTCATCAAGCTGGACAGGTGTCTTTGCCATTTTTCTTCCTCCTTTATTTCTGTGAGGCACGCTCACACGTATAGATCTATTATATATGATATTTTTCCACCATGCAATAGGAGATTTTAAAAAAGTGAACCTTATATCACATTTCAGCAAATAAACCAAGGCGCATGAAGATATACGCCATTAAGTGATGATATACAGCCCCGCATGGACTGACGATTAACAAAACCTGTAACCTGGATAAAAAAAGAACGAAGCTTTCGCTTCGTTCTTTTTTCTGGCGGAGCAGGAGGGATTTGAACCCTCGGTACCCTTTTGGGGTACACACGATTTCCAGTCGTGCCCGTTATGACCACTTCGATACTGCTCCATATTCAGCCGCCCGCAGACAGCTTTGATATAATACATCTTTTCTTCCGGTTTGTCAAGCATAAATTTCGACTTTTTGTCATTATTTTTCAGCTTCCATCACAAGACCGATCTGACTGTTACATACCGCCAGATAAGCACTTTCAAGACGGTGCAAATATCGGAACGGTTCATCGGGATCGACTGGAACAAAGTGGCCTTTCATTTGCGTATGACGTGATTGCAGGAAGAATTGCGGTATCCCCTGCCCCAATCGTTTTGCAGGCACTTTTACAGAAAGGATAAAGTAGCCGTTATTCGGAATCAAAAGTCCCAGTTTCATCCGAGCCTTGCCTACTGATACAACCAGATCGTACATCACATCACCGCTGAGTCGGCAGCGGCAGTCAAACTGCCAGTACAAGCCCTGTCTTTTGACAAGAACCGTCCCCATCTTTTCGCTGCCCAACAAAACATCATACGCACCTTCCATGTTCATCCCCCCTGCAACATCCTATGCGCTGGGGGACAAACTATTCACAGCAAGCGGTTTTCTGTTAGACCAAAGCTGACAGCAATGGCGTCATCCACAAGGTGCATTTGTCTGTCGTCCAGATGCCCCATATGCTCCCGTAAGCGGCGTTTATCTATGGTGCGTACTTGCTCCAATAGGATCACAGAATCCTTGCTCAGGCCCACGCTGCCGCCTGCAATATTGATATGTGTGGGAAGTCTTGCCTTGCCTGTCTGGCTGGTGATTGCTGCAGCGATTACCGTAGGAGAATGGCGATTGCCGGTATCATTTTGTATGATCAGAACTGGCCGTGTGCCGCCCTGCTCACTACCGACCACCGGCGAAAGATCGGCATAAAATATATCGCCACGTTTTACCGTAGTATCCATGTTTTCACACTCCGATAGAAATCTGCCGGCGTTACCGATCTTCCATTATGTAACGCGGCTGATACTATTGTCCCACGCTAAAACGGAATTCATACGGCTTCGCCCGCAAATTATCCTATGCGGTATTCGACAGGATGTTACGAAAGCACAAAGGATAGTACCTCAACCGTCAGGATTCTGCGGTTTTTCCAATAAATATCTGCCTGCTTTGGTAAATTGCTATTATCAAGCAGGATATCCAATGTCAGCGCGTCATCGGCATAGCTGTCATCAATGGTAATCCGCCCTTCACAGCAGGATGTAATGCAGCCACCGCGCAAGGTACGCATCAGTATCCAGGGTGCGCTGACAGGGGTGATCTGATCGTCCGTCAGCATAGGGATCGCCAGAAATGTATCATCAAATGTCAGGTTGCCGCCGTCAGCGGTTATACTGCCCTGAATACCTGCGATCGTTTCCGGTTTGGTAACGGTAAAGGTTACATTCCCTTTTTCATCTCCAACGCAATCCATGGAAAATGCATAGGTCTTATCCCCGTAATCTGCTGTAATATGGATGGAAAATTCACATTTCTTCGCATTTAGTATGTCACTTCGCAGTCGCAGCGCAACATCCATTTCTTCCTGTTTTGCGCATCCGCACAGGAACAGGATAGAAAATACAATAAGAAACAACCGTTTCATAAACATCCCGCCTTCCAAAAGTTTACAGACCTTGTCCGCTGGGAAAGTTTATGCAACCGTTGCCCTCCGCAGAACAAAAGCAGGGCCAAAAGCCCTGCTTTCATTTCAGAATTACCCAATCTTTTGTGCGTAGATGCCCGGATCACCGTAGCCGAGAATATAGAGCCAGCCATCCGCAAGGAAAGCACGGGTTGTGTAAATATCTGATCCCTCCAAAGGATGCACATGCGCGATTTTACACAGCTCATAACCGTCAAAATGCAGCAGAACATATTCCGTATCTCCCGAAAAAGGATTACGCTGCGCAAGTCCAAATAAACGCTTATCTCTGTCGATCAGATAAGCTTTATAATCAAGCGAAAAACTGACCGTTCGCTCATAGGTGCAGACCGAAACAACCTTCCCTTCACGTTCCTCATACACTTCGATTTTCAAGCCCTTGTCATCACCGTAACCAATTCCCAGAAGATAGCTATCTCCAAGCTGAATCAGGCTAGTGGAGTACCCGTCAATGGTGCCGGTATCCGTATAGGTAATATTGCTCAGGTCACTCAGATCAAAGAAATATACCGGATCTTTGAAGGTAATGACATCAGCGGTGCAAACATAAGCGTTTACTCCGTCAAAACGAACGGACTGCGCATCCTCACCCTCTGGAGCAAAAGCGATTACCTCTGCGATAATCCGCCAGCTTTGCAGATCGATACAGTACAGATTCGCGTTTCGCTTGACAATTGAGGTGGTTGTGGAAGTAAACTCGCCTTCATCCGTTTCCGTAACATCGCTCACTGATGTAGATGTTACCACCCGCAGGATACCTTCGTATGCATCCATACTGTACTGATTCCTGACAGAACCTTTCACCGTAACCGTTCCAAGGATTTCCAATGTATCGCCGGTGTAGGAAATGCCGGTAATCTCTGTCATGGCTGTCTGCCGATATTTGCTGCTGCCATTGACCTGATCCCGTTTGTTCAAGTTATGGACAGCAAAGATGGCATCCTCGGAAACATACAGTTCCTGGGAATAGCCCATCAGCGCTGCACTGCCATCAAGGGACAAGGTATTGCCATCCAGCTTGCAAACAACTGTATACCGGGCTGCAGATGCATTCTCCGAGCAAACAAAATTGTTTCCGGGAAGGCATATCATGTTGTCAGGCGTGCCATACTGCGGAATAAAGGTTGCAGGATCGTCAAAATCAACCTCTGCCAGATTGAAATCAAAATTTAAGGTTAGCAAAATACTGCCATTGACCATGCGGGACGATAGGTAACTACCAGTAAAATACACCCTATTGATTTCCGAAATACTGGCAGGATCAGAAACATCCAGCTTGACAATTAACGTCATGATTCCCATCGTGTAATGATCACAACACGCTATTAGGGTAAGGGTGCTGCAATCATCGGACAAATAGATCTCCGCATCGCCGATAGCGGAGGATCCCATTTTCCCATCGGCGGAACTTTCGGGCCAGACATCAAGAGAAAACTCACCAACCTGCCGGGAGTTTTCCTGTTCAATGGAATAAACCAAAAGAGACCGACTTTTCACATAGTACACATACTTATCGCTGCGTTTGAAAATATCCGCTTCCGTGATACCTGCCACCTGGTTATCGGTTACCTCCACATAGTTGCCAGTGTTGCTCACTTCCGGAGCTGAATCTGGCGACATTATAGTGCCACCGAGCACGCCACCCTTCATATCTTCAGCTGTTCCATGCCCACCCTTAACAGAATTCAAACTGAGCCAGCCAAGTAATGCTTCAAAATTATTCTTATACTGGGGTTTCTGATAGGTCATGGCATTGAGCCGTTGAATCACACCGTAATACTCGCTGCCCGCGTATTCCGCAACACTGGGTGGTGTGGCATCATAGGGCACAAAAAGAACCAATGCCAGTACGGATACCACAAGGGTCAGACTAATCAGTGTATTGCGTCGTTTCCTTTTCATTTTAGTCATATAAGCTTCGACGTTCTTCTTCCGATCGTCAAATGTCTTCATGGGTTATGCCCTCCTTTTCGAGCAATTCTTTCAGGGATGCCTTGGCACGGGCCAGCAAATTGTAGACCTGCTTGCTTGTCTTGCCGATAATGCGGCAAATATCCGCCACCGCAAAGCGGTCAAAGTAGGCAAGCTGCAGTACTTGTCGGTATTGCTCCGGCAACGCCTGCATACAGCAATAGACCGCCTCATTGCGCGCATTGGTCAGAACAGTACACTGTGGGTCACCGCTGCCGAGTACATTCTCTACATCCGATAGGGCAACCAGCAGCTTATTCTGGCGCAGATAATCTACTGCTTTGTGGTGGGCGATTCTATATAGGTAGGCACGAACATGATCTACATCACGAAATCGCTTATGCTTCATCAGCAAAATTGCGATACTTTCCGCCGCAATATCTTCTGCCGCTGCACTGCTGTGCACCATGCTGTAAGCATAGCGCACCAATGCGTCGGAATACGTGATCAGAATATGATCCAATGCGGTTTCCTGGTCCTGCTGAAAACGGCGGTAGCTACTTGCACCGATTTCTGCCATGGTCATCACCTCTTCACCCTTATATCGGAAAAAGCCGGGAATTTACTCAGTAGATTTACATGATTTTTGAAAGTATTATAACAAAGTAGCTTTTTGTATGCAACGCAGCAAAACCCCGGAAGCTTCACACTTCCGGGGTGCTTGTCATTCATCTACGTAATGATACCAATACTCGTCTACATAAGCATCATAAAGCTTTTGCAATTCCTCATCGCTGAGAAGTCCTGCATCACAGGCCTCCTGCAATCGGTAATAATAGCCATCATAGTATAAATACATCTTTTGGCCGCTGCCATAGGTAAAATTGTAGCCATTTACAATTTCAGTCTCAGTCCAGTCAGGATACATGAAAATGCCGTCCACAAACAAGGCATACCGTCTGTCAAAAACGGCAATCACGCGGCTGATCTCCACGTCATCAGCAGTATATCCTTCACCGGTTCCTACAAACTGCTCAATGAATACTTCCCGCATCTTCTTAAGCTCCCATCTGCCAATTTGATTCAAGGGCTCTGCAGGAAGCTCGTCAACGATAGCCCCGTTAAGAATATAGTAGGATACCATACGCTCATCAGATATGATCTGGTCTACCTCAATAAACAGATACCAGTAAGCCATATCACAGGTACCCACTTCCGGTACGGTTCGTTCGATCTCAAAGCAGATAGAGCCGTCAGGATTAAAAGCGATACCCAGCAAATTGTGACGGATGGAACCACTGCTCTCAGCAAGCATCACCACCACCAGAGATCTGCTCTCAAAAAACGTATCCGAATAGAATCCTGCCTGATATTCTACAGCCTCAAACCCGCAGAACTCCTGTTTTCGCTGCTGACAGAAGGCTTCCATAGCTTCTTGTGAGCGAATCAAATGGATGGCAGGATAGGTATCAACGGGGCTTGGCTGGGTTGTTTTCACACTAATACAAGTAGCCCCAAATGAGCCTTGAATCGGTGTAGTGGGCGCAGGTTCCGGCTGAATTGGATCCAGGATATCGGGAGTCTGCGTAGGTTCGGTGGGGGCATCGTTGGGCCGCGGCGCAGTGGTTGTTGGTGTGATAGGCGCAGCCGGGCCGGTCAATGCCGGGGCCTGCATATTGGCAGCGCTATTGCCAAAATTAGGGATCTGCCCTGCTGCCCATACAATTGCCACCAACACAAATACAGACACAGTCACCTTCACGCTAAAGCGCACAGCTTTTTTTACTCTTGCTTTTTTCTGAATAGATCGCAAACGTTCATTATAAGTCTTCATGGGTGATTCCCTCCTTTAAGAGCAGGTCCCTGGCGGAGGCTTTCGCCCTTGCCAGCAGATTATATACCTGTTTCGTGCTTTTTCGCAGTATAGTGCAGATCTGTTCAACAGAAAAATCGTCCAAATAGTGCAGCTGCAGTACGACCCGATACTGCTGCGGCAGGCTCTGCAAGCTGCGGTAGAGCGCATCATTTCGCTGTTTTATAATCAATTCATTTGTTGGATCGGGGATATGCAGGACCGCATCCATATCCTCAAGAGATACTTCCCTTCTGTGCCGGCGCAGATAGTCCACTGCGCGACTGCGAACAGTTTTATACAGCCAGCAGCGAATCTGCTCCTTAGTGGAAAATTCTATTTTCTTTACTACATAAGCAGCAAAGGCATCCTCCATAATATCCTCAGCAACCGCTGCGTTCTGCACATAGGTATACGCATATCGCACAAGATCATCGGAATAGTAATGGACAAGCATCTCAAGAGTTTGGGCATTATTGGCTAAATATCGGCGGTAGCTACTTGCACCGAAATCAGTCATTGAGATCACCTCTGTCTATAAAACGCATTCGGAACGGTTTTTACTCAGATGTTTACAAATAATTTTTGCATTTTTTGATAAGTACAGTATAATGTAAGAAAGTACTGGAATCAAGCGGTGATCGTTATGTTCAAGACATTATCCCAGCATTATCGGGAAAAATACGGCTGTAAGGTTTATAAGCTGGCCATTGACGGCGGATTTACCTGCCCAAATCGGGACGGTACACTGGGTTATGGCGGATGTATTTTCTGTTCCGGTGACGGCAGCGGTGCATTTGCAGAAAAAGGCGGCAGTATCCGTGATCAACTGGAACGCGCCAAGGCGCGGGTGTCATTCAAAAACAAGAACGGCAAATACATCGCTTATTTTCAGTCCTTCACAAACACCTATGGTCCCTTATCCCGTCTCGAAGCACTCTATACAGAGGCAATGGCCCCGGACGATGTGGTAGGTCTCGCCATAGGAACGAGGCCTGACTGTCTGCCTGATGAAACAATTGCACTTTTGTGCAAACTAAACCGGATCAAACCCATTACGGTGGAGTTGGGGCTGCAGACCATTCATGAAGATACGGCATGCTATATCCGAAGAGGGTATCCTACGCAGGTGTATTTCGATGCCGTTCGCCGGTTAAAGGAAGCCGGACTGGAGGTCGTTACCCACATCATTCTCGGTCTTCCAGGTGAAAACGAGGAAAAGATGCTGCAAACCACCCGCTCTTGTGTCGAAGCAGGAACAGATGGCGTCAAGTTTCAGCTGCTGCACGTGCTTGAGGGTACAGATCTGGCAAACGACTATGCCAAAGGCTACTTTTCCTGCCTGACGATGGAAGAATACGCACGGATTTTGAAAGCCTGCATTGCTGTTCTTCCCCCGAACATTGTGGTACACCGCATGACTGGTGACGGCGCAAAAAAGGATCTGATCGCGCCTGCGTGGTCGGCAGACAAGAAAAGAGTTCTGCAGTATCTGAACGAATATCTTGCCAAGTGAGACAATTTCGTGTATAATGGTATTCAGCAAAAGAGAAGTGAGGAATCCTTATGTTTTCCAACGACAAACGCATACAGTATAGAAAAAACCAGCTTGGTGAAGTGGTATGCCAGCTTCGTTTCCCTGAGATACTTACCATTGAAGCCAATGTACCCGTGGATTTTCAGGAAGCAATCCGCGATCAGTTTCCCCGCTATTCCGTTCGGAAAGAAGCGCCTCTGCCGAAGCTGACCGGCGCGCCGGGCAATCTGCAGCTGGCTAAGCAGCCCCTGAGCAATAATTATCAGTTTGTGTCCACAGACGGATTCTGGCGCGTCAACCTGACCAGCCGTTTCATTTCCCTTGCCTGCACACACTATGTATGCTGGGAGGAATTTGCAGCCAAACTGGATAAGCCCCTTGCAGCCTTTATCAAAATCTACCGTCCGGCATTCTTTGAAAGAGTTGGCCTGCGGTATCTGAATTTTATCTCCAGAAAGGCATTGGCACTTGACGGCACGGCCTTCAGAGAACTGATTCAGCCACAGTATTTGGGTCTGCTGTCTGACGAAGAAATTCAGGAGGGCGCTGCGGCACGCAGTACTGTAGATGCGGACATCTCCATTCGCGGCGGCTGCAGAGCTAAAATCCATGCCGGTCCCGGTCTTGTAAAGCGCTCCGGCGTGCAGGATAGCGAGCCTAAGTTTATTCTGGACTTGGATCTGTATATGCTTGGAAATATGGCAATCAATCTATCCGCAGGTGTCCTGCAAACACTGCACGATCAAGCCGGCTCTCTTTTCCGCGGAGCCATCACTGACACACTCCATGATGCCATGGAGCCGATGTACTATTAAGAGGAGGAACCTATGCCTTACTATTACGGTTTTGATACTACCTATCTGATTTTGGTATTGCCCTGTATCATCCTATCCCTTTGGGCCAGTGCCAATGTCAACTCTACCTTCAAGAAATATGCAAAGCAGCACTCCATGCGCCACATCACCGGCGCACAGGCAGCGCAACGGGTGCTGAGCGCTAATGGCGTCAGCGGTGTCCGCATTGAGCGGATTGCAGGCAACTTAACAGATCATTTTGATCCTAAAACCAATGTGATTCGCCTTTCTGACAACGTTTATGACAGCACCTCTACTGCTGCAATCGGTGTCGCCTGCCATGAAGCCGGTCATGCTGTGCAGTATGCCCAGTCCTATGCTCCCATTAAACTGCGCGCCGCCATAATTCCAGTCACAAATATCGGCTCCAAGCTGGCTATTCCGCTGATTCTTTTGGGTCTGCTATTCTCTGCATCCGCTGACATGAGCTACACTCTGGTTTATCTTGGAATTGCCTGCTTCGGCCTTTCTCTAGTGTTCCAGCTCGTTACCCTGCCTGTAGAATTTAATGCCAGCCGCCGCGCCATGCAAGCCATCGACTCTGCCAACATTCTGACAGACGATGAGCAGCGCGGTGCACGGAAAACCCTGACTGCCGCCGCGCTGACCTATGTAGCTGCCACTGCACTTGCCCTCGCCCAACTGCTTCGCTTGGTTATGCTCTTTAGTGGAAGAAGCCGTGACGATTGATGCATATACGCCGCCCAAAATGGGCGGCGTTTGTTTTCCAGTAACCTCCTAATGACATTCTCTCTGGGTTATGTTATCATCGGACTGCCGGCAAAACGGCAAATCCACGAAAGCGAGATAAATTATGCGAAAAAGAATGATCGCTGCAGGACTGATTGCAGTACTCAGCCTTTCCTTAGCCGCCTGCGGTTCTAATTCTTCCGGTGAGACTTCCGTCACCACCCCCTCTCAAACCGTAACTACAAAACCAAATCCTTCCGAAAGCAAGCCCCAACAGCAAAGTAAATTTGAAGAAACCGTTCTTGTTGACAACGCGAATATACTTTTCAAAATCACATCTGTGGAAAACGATCCCGTCTGGGGTTACACGCTGAAGGTACAAATAGAAAACAGAACGGATAAAGATCTGATGTTTTCACTGAACGATGTTTCCGTCAATGGCTATATGTGTGATCCTTTCTTTGCCACCACCGTTACAGCGGGTATGAAGGCAAATAAAGACATTTCCTTCAGCATCAGCAGTTTCAAGGAGATCGGCATCCAGCAGGTGACCGATATTGCATTTGAGCTCAGAGTCTATGACAGCAATAATCTGGCAGTTGATGAGATTCTTGAGGAGGATTTTATCATTTATCCCATGGGAAAAGATGCCGCGAAAGACTACCCAAGAGAAAGCCAGAAGGGAGACATTGTGCTGTTTGACAACGAAAACTGCACAATGATCGTTACTGGATTTGATTCCGAAGGTATCTGGGGCTACAGCGTTAAAGTCTATCTTGTAAACAAAACGGACGAAACCCTGATGTTCTCTGTTGGCGACGCGGCAATCAATGGCTATATGTGCGACCCCTATTTTACTGTAACTGTCGCACCGGGTAAGCAGTGTATCACCGCTATTTCCTGGACAAAGGAAGAGCTAAAGAACAACGGAATCACCGAAGTAGAAAGTATTTCCCTCCCAATTCGGGTATACGAAGCCGAGGAATGGATGGGCGACAGGCTTATCGACGAAACCTTTACTGTAAAACCTTAATCGGATATCCCACCCGGATTGACATTCCGGGTGGGATTTTGTTATACTGTTCATAGATTTCACTGGCAAGGAGGGCGTAACCGTGGCTTATTTCAGTCTGACTTACTTACAATCGTTGATGGATGACGCAGATCGGAAGCGAAGTGAAATTACCCTTAGTGATCCGACGGAAGTGGATACCCAAATTACATATCTGCCCTTTAAACTGAAGTTTTACTGGCCCGGATGTATTGACAGTCCATATTACCATTGGAAAGCGCATACCTACCAACTGAAAGAATCTAAATCGCTCCGCAAAGGCACATTACATTATCACAGGATTCTGCGTAAAGATGGTAAGATACTCAAAATTGAGACCTATGTGCATAACATTCTGGACAGTGTGCTTTTGATGTATTATGAGGAAAACAAACGTTATGCCTTTTCCCATCCCAATGCCAGGAGCTCCTGCGCCAATTTGACGCAAGTGCTCACCTACGAAGACGGGCACGTGACGGAAGATTACATGATTCGTGGTAATCAGATTGTATATCGGCAATACATGCATATGGATGGGGAGAAATACCAGTATTACGACATCAATTACATTCCGTCCAGCAGTTTACCAATTAACTGGATACGTATCGGCACGATCACAACCGGAGTAAACAGCAAACGTGAAATTGATTATTTGTGGCCCCAAAGCATAGAATCCAACGAAAAAGGTACTATTTGTCAGCTACCGGAACTTGATCCCGGTATCATCGAAGCATAGCAGTGGGGAAATGCGCAAAATATTGCCCCGGAGTTGACATCCGGGGCTTTTTCTATTATACTTTTGTGAGGAATTTTTGAAAAGAGGCATGTTTTATGGAACAATTATTGGAACTTTATCAGCAAATGGGGATCTCCCCTGCTGTTTACGCATACGGTGAACAGGTGCTCGCCAAAATCGCTGACCGTTTTGCCGTCATCGACCGGATTGCCGAATACAACCAGGCTAAGGTGCTCTCCGCATTCCGCAAAAATCGGGTAGCAGCAACCTGCTTTGCCGCATCTACCGGTTACGGTTACAACGATGAGGGTCGCGATAAGCTGGAGCAAGTCTACGCAGATGCCTTCCATACGGAAGCTGCCCTGGTGCGTCCCCACATTACCTGTGGCACCCATGCGCTGACCATCGCATTGAGCGCCAATCTGCTGCCGGGTGACGAGCTTCTGAGCCCTGTGGGTCTGCCCTATGACACCCTGCAGGAGGTGATCGGCATTCGCCCTTCTCCCTGCTCCCTGGCAGAATACGGCGTTTCCTACCGCCAGGTGGATCTGCTCTCCGACGGCGGCTTTGATTACGAGGGTATCCGCGCCGCCATCAACGAGAAGACCAAGCTGATCACCATTCAGCGCTCCAAGGGCTATGCCACCCGTCCCACCTTCTCCGTCACCCAAATCGGCGAGTTGATCGCATTCTGCAAAGCCATCAAGCCTGATGTTTTGGTTATGGTCGACAATTGTTACGGTGAATTTGTCGAAACGATCGAGCCTTCCGATGTGGGCGCGGATATGATCGTTGGCAGCCTGATCAAGAATCCCGGTGGTGGCCTGGCTTCCTCCGGCGGTTACATCGCAGGCACACAAAAATGTGTGGACCGTTGTGCCTATCGTCTCAGTGCACCCGGCCTGGGACAGGAGGTTGGTGCCAATTTTGGTCTCATGACCGCTCTTTATCAGGGCTTCTTCCTGTCCCCTACTGTCACCGCCAGTGCGCTGAAGGGTGCCATCTTCGCGGCAAATCTTTATGAACCCCTGGGCTTCCATTGCGTACCCAATGCTACTGAAAGCCGCCATGACATCATTCAGGCCGTGGAGCTGGGCAGTGAAAAGGCAATGATCGCCTTCTGTAAGGGTATCCAGGCTGCCGCCCCCGTGGACAGCTTTGCTGACCCGATCCCCGGTGATATGCCCGGCTATGACAGCCAGGTCATTATGGCCGCAGGCGCCTTTGTGCAGGGCAGCACCATGGAACTGAGTGCAGACGGTCCCATCCGGGAGCCCTACGCCGTGTATTTTCAGGGCGGCCTGACCTGGCAGCACGCCAAGCTGGGCATCCTCATGAGCCTGCAAAAGATGGTGGATGCAGGACTGGTAACGCTGTAACAAAATAGAAAGAGAGGGCACTTGCCCTCTCTTATTTTTTGATTAGTTCCATTTTTTGCTTTCTTGTAAGCTGTTTAATGGCATACTCCCGTTTCAGCGCGGCGGAGTAACTCTCGCATTCCTCAGTATACACAACCACTACCGGCCTGCGGCTGCGGGTATATTTGGCACCCTTTCCACTGTTATGGACGTCCTGGCGGCGGGCTACATCATCCGTCGAGCCGGTATAGAGTGTGCCATCGTTGCAGCGCAGGATATATACATACCAATTCTTCATCTTCGTCTGCGGAATTGTTTGCCCAGAACATTATCCAAAAGAATAAATGTAATATTGCCCAGAATCAGCATCACAGTAGTCATGACAAGACCAAGTTCCTCCCATTCAGCGGCCAGCTGCGCCATGCCGAACACATTCATCAGCAGCCAGTACATCACAAGGATAACGACATTAAAATACAGCAGCTTCCACAGCCACTTCAGCGGAAATTTTTCAAATTTGGGCTTCAAAATCGGATAATATCCCAGAAACACAAACACAGTAGCCGCTTCCTTATCGGGACTCATCAGTAAACCCAAAATAGCAACGGCACCGTACCAGGCCCAGGCAATTCGGTCACCGCAGAGTTTTCGCACCATTTGCAAAATCAGGCAGCACATCATAGGACACACAAAGGTAGCACTGGGAATTAGCCCGCCAAGGCTCATGATCACCACTGCAATGGCGGCCATAATACCCCCAAGGGCAACCTGTTTTGCTTTACTGTTTCGCATGGATGCACCACCTTTCTGCAAAAAATTATAATGTAAAACCTCTCAAAAGGCAACTCAATTTTCATTGACAGCAACCGTTTTTTCCGCTATCATGGAAGCAGAAGGAGGGAATATATATGGAAATCACAATTGGTATGAAAGGTATTGCTGAAACCGTTGTTGAGCGTGAGGACACCGCCACAGAGGTTGGTTCCGGCAGTCTGCTGGTCTACGCCACACCTTGCATGGTCGCTTTGATGGAAGGTGCGGCCTGCGAGGCCATTGCCGAGGCAATCCCCGAAGGTCAGACAACTGTGGGCATTGCGCTGAATATTGAACACATTGCCGCTACCCCTGTTGGCCTGGAGGTACGGGCAGAAGCGGAAGTCACCGCCGTAGAGGGAAAGGTCGTCACCTTCGAGCTGCACGCCTTTGATGAAGCCGGCGAGATCGGCAGAGGAACCCATAAGCGCTGCATCGTAAACAGTCAAAGATTCCTTGATAAAACCTACAGTAAACTGTAAGGAGCGAAAAACCCGGGGCAATCGCCCCGGGTTTTACTGTTATATTTCCTGTCTTCCCTCCAGAGCTCGGGAAAGTGTCACTTCGTCCGCGTACTCCAGCTGACTGCCTACAGGCACGCCATAAGCAAGTCGGGTTACCTTAACCTCCATAGGTCTGAGCAATCGGGAAATATACATGGCTGTTGCTTCACCCTCCGTGTCAGGATTGGTGGCCATAACAACCTCACGCACTTCTCCGGTTGCTACACGCATTAACAGCTCACGAATCTTAATATCGTCCTGTGTCACATGATTCAATGGACTGATGACACCATGCAGCACATGGTATACGCCATTGAATTCACGGCTGCGCTCCATAGCGATCACATCCTTGGGATCTGCCACTACGCAAATAAGGCGCTTGTCACGCATATTATCATCGCAGATAGGACAGACAGCACGGTCTGTCAAATTCTGACAAACAGGACAGGCATGAACCTCGTTCTTTGCATGGATAATGGCATCAGCAAAGCTTTGTGCCTCCTCCATGGGCAAGCTCAGCACATGAAAGGCAAGCCGCTGCGCAGTCTTGCCGCCGATGCCGGGAAGCCTGGCGAATTGATCCGCCAACTCCTGCAGCGCTGCGGGAAAGTATTGCATCAGAACATACCACCCAGGTTCAAGCCGCCTGTCAGACGGGACATCTGATTGGCATGATCCGCATCAGCACTGCGCATTGCCTCGTTGACTGCTGCGATGATCATGTCCTGCAGCATCTCAACATCATCCGGATCCACCGCATCGGGCTTGATTTCCAGATACACAACCTCATGCTTACCGTTGACAGTAGCAGCCACCATACCGCCGCCTGCGGTAGCAGTATAGGTCTTATTCTCCATCTCTTCCTGCATACGCAGCATATCCTGCTGCATCTTCTGCGCCTGCTTGATCATAGCGGCCTGGTTCATACCGCCGGGCATACCGCGAAAATTGTTCTTTGCCATTGTTGTATCTCCAATCTTATTCTTTGATTTTAATTATGTCAGAATGGGCCTTGCCAAAGGAGAGCAGTTTATCCATTTTTGGACTGCAATCGGGAGCGGCGGTAATGTCAACCGCTCTGACCGACACCTTATGACCGAGTTGGGCGCTTGCCTTTCGTGCAACCAGCTGAATGATCTCCGGCTTATCCACCATTTCCAAAACAAGCTTTGCACTGCAGCGCAAAACCAAAGTATCCCCTTCCAATACACCCTGGACAGGGGCATTGGGCGTGGGAGCAAAGAAACCGGAAACCGGCGGACGGATTTCCGTACGAATCGCTGCGGCCAAATCCGTCCAGAAGCCAATCGGGGCTACGGTTTGTACCGTTTCTTCGGGAGGCGCATCAGCGTCATCCGGTGGGGGCGGCAGTTCCTCATCAACCATTACCGTTTCCTGGGGTTGCTGAGTGCTCTGCACACTGGATACCACTACTCCGGAACGAAGCTGTTCTTCCAATCGTGTCAGACGGGCATTCAGAGACTTCGCATCCAAACTCAGTTCGGGCTGGCTCATATTGAGGATGCACAGTTCAGCATCCACCCGGCGGCTTGCACTGCGGGTAAAACTGTTCATGGTCTGCTGCAGCAGATTCATCATACGGAGCAATTCTCCGTCAGAGATTTCCCGGGACAGTGTCATCGCCTCTTTCTCAGACGATACACCGGACAGCATGGTAAGCCCGGCATCCGGAGCAGTTTTCAGAACCAGAAGGTCACGGCACAGGCAAGTCAGCTCATCCAGTAAGGCAGACAGATCCTTGCCGTCAGCATACAGTCGGTTGAACAGTTCCAACGCCTGTTTCGTTTCATGCCGGGCAATATGCGCAAGCATTTTCGCCGCTTTTTGCTCTCCGGCAATACCTAGACACTGATACACACGCTCAGCAGTCAATTCACCGGCCGTTGCAGAGGCACACTGATCCAACAAGCTCAAGCCGTCACGCATACCGCCATCCGCCATGCGAGCCAAAACCCGGGCTGCACTGTCATCCAGGTCAATGTTTTCCTGATAGGCAACAAATTGAAGTCTGGCCGCGATGTCCTCTTGCGAAATCCGATGAAACGCAAATCGCTGACAACGTGAAAGGATTGTTGCAGGCACTTTATGCAGTTCCGTCGTAGCCAGAATAAACAAAAGGTGCTCCGGGGGCTCTTCAACGATCTTCAGAAGCGCATTGAAGGCGGAAATGGACAGCATATGCACCTCATCGATGATGTACACACGCTTTTTTACCTGAGCAGGAGAATAGATGGCATCATCCCTAAGATCCCGGACATTGTCCACACCGTTGTTGGAGGCCGCATCGATCTCCAACACATCCACACAGGCTCCGGAGTCAATGCTCCTGCAGGCATCACAGCAGTTGCATGGGTTGCCGTCTACAGGGTGTTCACAGTTAACAGCCTTTGCCAGAATTTTGGCGCAGGAGGTCTTGCCCGTGCCTCGGGAACCTGTAAACAAATAGGCATGGCTCAGCTGATTTTTGGTTAGCTGGGTCTTCAATGTTTGGGTGACAGCACCCTGGCCGACCACATCATCAAAATTCTGGGGTCGATATTTCCGATATAAAGCTTGATAAGCAGCCACAAGCAACCTCCTTTCGTAATGAATAAAAACTTCCGGCTTATAACAAGATCGCACACCCACATTTGAACCCGCTGCATATCCGTAACCGCGCAGCCAGCTCAGAAACGGCAACCTCGCGGCACACGCGCAGATCCGCTTAATGCTGCTTGGTTCCCCACCTGACATGGTTCACGGGAGCACGTTGCGCAAGACCGTTTCCTCAACACCGCTTACGCAGTTCAGAC
>JAZRBW010000102.1:0-4191 GCA_045635305.1 Faecousia sp.
GTAACAGTTCAGCAAGTCTTAGCCTGTACCTCACGGTAGGTTACTGCCCGCATTCCACATCCGCCTCCGGTCGCTACGCTCCCTCCGGCACCTTCTCCCCGGGAGAAGGTAGAGCGCCTTCGGCGCTAAACAACAATTTACCTCAGCAAGGATCAGACGGAAACGGAGAAAGAGAGCTATGACCCATTTATTTATCATCAACCCGGCGGCGGGCAGCCATGACCGCACTGCTGAGTATCGGGAAAAAATTAATAAGGTCTGCAATGCCCGTGGTCTTGCTTACCGTATCGAGGTGTCCGGCGCCCCTGGTGAATGCGCCCGTTTGGCAAAAGAGGCCGCCCAAAGCGGCGAAAGCTACCGCATTTACGCCTGTGGCGGCGACGGCACTCTGAATGAAGTGGTGCAGGGCGCGGCGGGCTATGACAATGTGGCAATTTCTGTGTTCTCGGGTGGCAGCGGCAATGATTTTGTCAAGCTGTTTGATGATCCCAAGGCCTTTTTTGATCTGGAACGGCTGGTGGACGCGGAAGAAGCGGTGTTCGACCTCATCGACTGCAACGGCGATTATTCTCTGAATATCTGCTCTGTGGGTCTGGATGCGAGAATCGGCACCGATGTGAGCCGCTATAAGCGGCTGCCCCTGCTGCATGGCTTTGCGGCTTATGCCGCCTCCACAGTGGTGAATGTGATCAAGGGCATCCATGAGCATTATGTGGTGCAGATCAACGGAGAAACTGTGGATGGCAACCAGACTATGATCTGCGTTTGCAATGGCCGATACTACGGTGGCGGTTTCTACGCCATGCCCGATGCCGATCCCACCGACGGAATGCTGGATGTGTTGCTGGTGGATAAGGTTTCCCGGCTGCAGGTGGCAGGTGTCGTGGGCAAATACAAGGCCGGGCGCTATAAGGAGCTGGGCCATATTGCCAAATATTATCGTACCGATAAGGTCACGATCCGCTGCGACAAGCCTACGCCCATCAATCTGGACGGCGAACTGCGTACCGCGCAGACGGTGGAAATGAAAATTTCCGATAAAAAACTGCGGTTCTTCTATCCTAAGGGCCTTTCTTGGCGTACATAAATTGAGAACGGGAGGGCATTGCCCTCCCGGTTCTGTCAGTTTTATGGAACTTGCTTACGACCCTTACGGGTCGCAATCTGCGTTCCATGGATTCTCCCACGGCCTAAAAACAGTCCACAGGACTGTTTTCTTAACGGCCTTTCGAATCCCATTATCCCATAAAAAAAGACACCCTTAAGGGTGTCTTTTTTTATGGGGTGGATAATGGGATTCGAACCCACGACCTTCAGAGCCACAATCTGACGCGCTAACCAACTGTGCTATATCCACCATATTCAATTTGCTGATCGCCGAGTAAGAAAAATGGCACGCCAGAAGGGACTCGCTCAATCAAGGAGCGGCTCCGTCAAGCCGTCGCCGGCAACGCTCATCCGCGTTGCATTTTACTCTTCGAGTCCCGTGAGGGTACTCAAAAAGAATGGCACGCCAGAAGGGACTCGAACCCCTGACCTACTGCTTAGAAGGCAGTTGCTCTATCCAACTGAGCTACTGGCGCATTTAAGTGGAGCGGGTGACGGGAATCGGACCCGCGTATCCAGCTTGGAAGGCTGGTGTTCTACCATTGAACTACACCCGCAAGTCCTGAGCCGCATGGGCATTCAGCCTAAAGATAGTATCACATCTTTTCCGGCTTGTCAAGTCTTTATTTTCTTGCTGCGATAAATTATTGTTTAGCAGTTTTAGGTCATTCCGAGCCAGTGCGCACACTGGCGTGGGAATCCCCCGGTTAGACGGGAAATGCAACGAAAAGCACCTAAAATACTTAGGGGATTGCTACACCAGTGACCGAATCAAGGTATGATTGCCACTGGCAATCATAGATGTTTTCAATTCGCTGCGCGGGCACCACGGTCACTGGTTCGCAATGACCGAAAATTGTAGTGTAAACAACAATTTACCGTTCCGTCTTTTCCAGTTTATCCAGCAGTTTGGCGAAATATTCCGGCAGGGGGGCGAACACCATCACAGGTCTGCCGTCCCGGGGGTGGGCAAAGCAGAGCGTGCCGGCGTGGAGCACCTGACTGTCCTGTCCCAGCTCCGGCTTTTTGTGGCCGTAGACCGTGTCACCCAAAATGGGGTGGCCGATATGAGCCATATGCACGCGGATCTGATGGGTACGACCGGTCTCCAGCTTGCACCGCACATGGGTATAGCCCCGGAAACGGCGCACCACTTCCCAATGGGTCACCGCATTGCGGGAATTGTGGGGCGTGACGCACATTTTCTTCCGGTCCGTCGGATGCCGCCCGATGGGGGCGTCCACGGTGCCGCGATCTTCTTTCAAATTCCCGCAGACGATCAGCTCGTACACCCGGAACATGGAGTGATCCTTCAGCTGACTTGCCAGGAAGGTGTGGGCAAAATCGTTTTTCGCTACCGCCAGCAAGCCGCTGGTGTCCTTGTCGATGCGGTGGACAATACCGGGTCGCAGCTCACCGTTGATGCCGCTCAGGTCATCGCCCAATGCGTACAGCAGGCCGTTGACCAGGGTGTCATCCTGATGCCCCGCTGCCGGATGCACGACCAAGCCCTTGGGCTTGTTGATCACCAGCAGGTCATCATCCTCATAAACGATGTCCAGTGCCATTTCGGTGGGCTGGATGTCCACCGCTTTGGGTTCGGGGATGGAAAATTCGATGACATCGCCTATGTTCAGTTTGTCGTTTTTCTTGCCGGGCTTGCCGTTGCGTGTGACAGCGCCCTCTTCAATGAGGCGCTGTGCGGCACTGCGGGTCAGATTTTCTCCCCGACGGGCCAAAAACGCATCCAGCCGCTCCCCGGCAATATCGGCAGTCAATGTCATTTCTTTTCCTCTTTCCAGAATGCTTTGTTAAAGAATACCAGACTCACCATCAGAGCGATGCAGCCGCAGGTGATGAAACAGTCAGCCACATTGAACACGGCGAAATTCATAAATTCCACCTCGATCATATCCACCACATAGCCCAGTCTTACCCGGTCGATCACATTGCCCAGGCCGCCGCCATAGATGGCCGCAATGCACCAGCGGTCAAACTTGGAGAAGGGCATGGGGCTTTTGAAATATTCGTAGAGCACCGCCGCCGTCAGCACCACAAACAGGGCGATAAATACCCAGCGCATACCCTGCAGGGAGGAAAAAGCGGCACCGTAATTTTGGGTATGGGTGAAGTGAAGCAGACCGTCGATGAAGGGAACTTCGCCAAACAGGGGGATGCTTGCCACCACCAGCCACTTGGTCAGCTGGTCAAGCAGTGTGATGGCCGCCACAAACAGGCACAGAAAGAAAAACAGCATATACATTCAACCTTTCCCTTGTTTCTGGGCTCATTTTATCATGGTGCGGGGGTGTTGTCAATTCAGCGTACCGGAAAATCACTGGCAAAAGGACGGTTTTGCGGGTTTGTGCGCTCTTTGGGGACGCAAATATTGAATTTTCCATGAATTTTTTGGATTATGGTTGCATTTTTCACGAATTTCCGTAATAATATCCACAAAAGAACTCCAAAACAAGGTGGTAATTCCATGAGTGGAAACGGCGGCGGATTTTCCCGGCTGACATATAAACTGAAAATGGGTCTGCGGAAGTTTATGACCGGTCGCTACGGCACAGACAAGCTCAACACCATGATCCTGATTTTGGGCTTGATTTTTTGCGTGGTGTCCATGTTCCTGCCTGCGGGCTGGCCGGTGCTGATGATGACCACACTGGCCTATGTCTGTATGTTTGTGGCGATTTTCCGTGCCTTTTCTCGCAAAACCTATAAGCGTTATCGGGAAAACCGTCGGTATCTGGATCTGGTGGCCCGTATCAAGGATCGGGAGCATCGCTATTTTGCCTGCCCCAAGTGCCGTCAGAGCGTCCGTGTGCCCAGAGGTAAGGGCAAAATTTCCATTACCTGTCCCAAGTGCCGGGAAAAATTCATTAAGAAGACCTGATAGAAAGCGGCGGGCTGTCAAAGCCTGCCGCTTTTTCTAAACCTGCAAATTGGGATTTATCGCTCCATTATGCGCCGAAGGCGCCTACCTTCTCCCGGGGAGAAGGTGCCCCCGCAGGGGGCGGATGTGGAACGCGGGAGGTAACCTACGATGCGGTATGGGTATCAGACATTCTGCTGTGTTAC
>JAZRBW010000103.1:0-2768 GCA_045635305.1 Faecousia sp.
GAGCCGCCAAAAGGCGGCGACGTGGCAATCCCCAAAGGTTTTAGACACAGGATTTCGGAGCATTTTCCGTCTAACCAGGGGATTCCCACGCCAGTGTGCGCACTGGCTCGGAATGACCTAAAACTGGTAAACAACAATTTATCGCAGCATTTGTTTCAGCATTTTGATTTGCTCCGCAGTTTCGGCGTGCAGGCGAGCGAAGGCCTCGGCGTAAATGCTGTGACCTTCCATTTTTTCATAAACAGCCAGATTTTCCCGGATGCGCACCAAACAGCGCTGCAGGCTCTGACGCTGCTGCGGCGACAGCGGTGCAGCCTTTCGGTCATAAACCCGGGCCCAAACCCGGCGCTGCATTTGTTTGTCCAATGGTTGCATAGCCACCCCTCCTGCCCTATTTTATGAAAAAATCGAAAAAATGTGCGAAAAAGGGCTTCCATTTTTCGTTCATTTGTGCTATTATATGGGTAATATTATGCGTAGGAGGGGTTGTTATGCCCAGAACCAGCAATAAAGCCGAAATGATCTTGGATTATGTAAACCAATTCATTCAAGAAAACGGATACGCCCCCTCTGTGCGGGAAATTGGTGCGGCTGTGGGTCTGCGTTCCACTGCATCCGTCAGCTATCATCTGCAGGCATTGCAGGACAAGGGTCTGCTGATGGCTCCCAGCGGAAAAGGCATGAAGCGGGCCATCGTTACCGCCCAGCGCCCCGGCCACATTCCGGTGATTGGCGTGGTCACCGCCGGCATCCCCATTCTGGCTGTGGAAAACCAGGAGGGCACCATGGCCTGGGATGGCGATCCGGGCTGCTTTGCTCTGCGGGTTCGGGGCGACAGCATGATAAACGCCGGCATCCTCAGCGGTGACAAGGTCGTGGTCCGTCCCCAGCCCACCGCCAACGACGGACAGATCGTGGTAGCCCGCATCGGCGATGAAGCCACCGTCAAGCGTCTGCGCCGCAGAAACGGCCAAGTCTGGCTGCTGCCGGAAAACGACAATTACGACCCCATCGACGGCACCGAGGCGGAGATCATCGGCCTTGTAAAAGCCGTAGTCAGAGAATACTAAACACACAGCCGGCAGGTTTTCACCTGCCGGCTTTCCTTATTTCATGTGCTTGCGGAAGAAATCGCACTGGTCATCGTTACATTTTGCCGCCAGGGGCAGCTTGCAGTTTACATGGAACACATGGCCGATTTCCTTGTCTGCCTTCGTTCCATAAATATCCAGCCGGGTCTCCACACCCTTGCGCCGCAGAATGCGGTACATAGGCTTTGCCATGAATTTCAGAAAATCGTTGGCAGCACTCATCACAATGGCCGGTGGGAAATCCTTGGTCGCATACTTTTGGGGCTTAAACTGCTTCAAAAGCGGCAGATAATCCCCGGGGAAATAGGCCTGCATGGTCACGCCGCAGCGCTTGGGCGATACAAACCGATTGAAGGGCAGGAAATAACAGCCGCAGTTCAGGGCGCAGGCATTGACCCGGAAGCCTGCCGGTGTGCCGAAGTCAAACAGGGCCGCATACGCGGGGTTGGTCAGCATGGTAAGCACCTGGTGACACAGCTGACCGCCGGCAGAGTCGCCCAGCATAAATACATTGTTCAGGTCAATAAAGTATTCTTCCGCGTGCTCCTGCATCCAGCGCATCACAGCACAGGTATCCTGCAGCGGTGCGGGATACTGATATTCCGGAGCCAGGCGATAAGTAAAGTTCACCACCGTAAAGCCCCGTTGGGCAAGCCGCATACAATAGTGGGAATACAGCTCCTTGTCGCCATAGAACCAGCCGCCGCCATGGATGCTGACAATGGTGGGCAGCTTTTCTGCCGTTCCCTTGGGGCAGTACACATCCAGCAGGTTTTCGGCATATTCCCCGTAGCGCAGGTCGAGAAACCGGGTCACATCCTCCGGGACGGTGAGTCCCGCATCCCGCTTGGCATCACTTTCGGCAATGCCCTGGCGCATTTTCTGTATTTGCTCCATCATGGTAATACCCTCCTGTTGTCGTATTCTGCTTTCACTATACCCCTTGACCCCGCATTTGTCAACGAAAAGGACCGCTGCAGTGCCTGCAGCGGTCCGGATTTTCTTAGAATTCGCATTTCTTGGCGATATATTCCTTCAGTTCGCTGATGGGAATACGTACCTGCTCCATAGTGTCGCGGTCACGGACGGTGACACAGTCGTCAGCAGGTGTATTCTCGTCGCCCACAGTCTGGAAGTCCACGGTGATGCACAGAGGGGTGCCGATCTCGTCCTCACGGCGGTAGCGCTTGCCGATGGAGCCGGCATCGTCGAAGTCCACCATGAAGTCCTTGCGCAGCATCTTGTAAATTTCCTCAGCCTTGGGGCTCAGCTTCTTGGAAAGGGGCAGAATAGCAGCCTTGAAGGGAGCCAGGGCGGGGTGCAGGCGCAGCACGGTACGCACATCTGCGTTGCCCTTCTTATCCATACCCACAACTTCCTCGTCGTAAGCTTCACACAGGAAGGCCAGAGCCACACGGTCGCAGCCCAGGGAAGGCTCGATGACATAGGGGATGTAATGCTCGTTGCGATCCTGATCGAAGTAGGTCAGCTTTTTACCGGAAGCCTCCTGATGGCGGCCCAGGTCATAGTCGGTGCGATCGGCAATGCCCCACAGCTCACCCCAGCCGGAGCCGAAGGGGAACTGATACTCAATGTCGGTGGTGGCACGGGAGTAGAAGGCCAGCTCAGCCGGGTCATGGTCACGCAGGCGGATGGAATCCTCCTTGATGCCCAGAC
>JAZRBW010000104.1:0-3923 GCA_045635305.1 Faecousia sp.
GGCTCTTGGCATCGGTTTTTTTCAGAAACGCGATGGAAATGGATGCCGCCACCACAGCAAAAGCTGCCAGGGTAAAGCCGTAGCTGATCCAGAAAACATCTGTTTTTGCAAAGGGAATCAAAAATACGATCAGGTGGTAAACCGCCAGGGCGATCACCGCCACTGCCATGGCACGGATGGTATCTTTTTTCATATTGGTCCCGTCCTTTCCGTTCGGTTATCCATCGCCGCTGGAAGGGCGATTTGTTTTTCACTGCTTGGGCGTTTTGATGTCTGTCCAGGCAGAAATATCCTGTTTGCTGTAGCCATCATCACCGATCATCAGCACAGTGCCGTCAGCACGCAGCGCCACCGTATAGCCGTCGCCCGCACCGATCGCCACAACATCTGTCCATTCGGATACATTGCATTGACCGAAGGCGTTATCGCCAACCACTACTACAGTACCATCGGATCTCAGACCCACAGTATGTTTGCTGCTGGTACAAATGGCCACAATATCTGTCCATTCGGACACATTGCACGGGCCTTCCAGATTGTAGCCCACCGCTATGACCGTACCATCCCTGCGCAGTCCTATGGTGCAGTTTCCTCTGGCGCTGATGGCCACAATATCCGTCCAATTGGACAAGCTGCACTGATCATAATTGTTTCTGCCTACAGCTACTACCGTACCGTCGGCACGCAAGCCCACAGTATGACCGGTTCCTGCGCTGATGGCCACGATGTCCGTCCAGTCGGATACATTGCACTGGCCGTAATCGTTCTTTCCCACAGCCACCACCGTACCGTCGACACACAGGCCGACGGTGTGATTAGCACCTGCGCCAATGGCCACAATATCCCGCCAGGAAGAAACATCGCACTGACTGTTTGTATTGTCACCTACAGCCACCACAGTTCTGTCCACACGCAAACCGACTGTGTGTTTCCCGCCTGCGCTAACGGCTACGATCTCTGTCCACTCGGACACATTGCACTGATTGTACGCATTATAGCCTTTTGCCACCACCGTGCCATCGGATTTCAAACCCACAGCATGGTCAGCGCCTGCACTGATCGTATTGCGCTGCAAAACATCCTCCCAAAGCGCATCCACATACACGTTTGCTTCGCGGTAGTTGCCCAGTTCTGTAAGTATATAAATTGCTCTCCTGGGCTCCCCCGCTTCTACCATCGCCATGGCAATGCTGTATTTGTATTCCAGGACCTTTTCCGCGCTGTGCGAATAACCGGCCATGAATCCGACCACATTGATTGCCCCGGCGTAATCACCGGACTCCACCATGGCAATTGCTTCCTGGTATTGGTTCTGCAGGATCATTTTCTGGCAGGCTGTGATCTGATCGGAGCTATCCTTGTAGCCGCCCATCGCCTTGAACGCGGAAATGGCTTCCTCGTACCGGCCTGATTCCATCAGGCGAACGGCATTGTCATATTTGCTTTGCGGTGTCCAAACAAGGGTATACAGCAGATAAACAGAAATCACAGCAATCACAGCCGCAATCACAGCCGCAACACAGCCCACAGTAATCCACCGTTTTCGCCATAGGGCTCTTCTTGCCTCTTTGCGGCGTTTTTCCTTCTCTTGCCGCCGCTGCGCATCCTGCACAACCTGTTCTTCATCGGCACGCTTGCGGCAATAGGCAGCCAGTTCTCTGCTGTCCTTGTAGTCACCCATGGTCTCAAAGGTCTTTGCCGCATTTCTCAGCGTTTGGGCATCGGTTGTGTCCTTTACATACCGCAAAAAATCCTGGTAGCGTGCTTCCAGACGTTTCATGCCGTTTTCATGAAGCTGGGCAGCGCATTCATCTGCTCGGGCAAGGTGAGCATCATAGGCCTGTTGCAAGCTGTCTTTGGCGAGTTTCTCTGCTTCTTCCGCCTCTTTTATCCGTCGGTCCAGCGTCGAAAACAGGTCATTTCTGGCCGCGGCCAGCCGTTCTGCTTCCGCGCCTGTGGCAAACTTCTGCGCCGGGGAAAGCCACCTGTGGCTGTTCCAGAAGGCTTCCTGGCTGCGGTACTGTTCTTTCCGCTGCGCAACTTCGGAAGGATAGGAAAGCGCAAATGGATAGAGTTTTTGAATCTGCTCCTGCTCCACATAACCGGACTGACAGCACTTTTGCACCATCCGGTCAATATGCTCTTGTTTCGGCTGGAGAGCCAGCATCACCGGGCTTGCGTTTTCGGTTGCGCGCTTGCGGCTGAGAATCAGTTCCTCCAGCGTGTGGCACTGCTCCTGTGCCAGCGCTTTGCCCAAATACGCCTGGGCATTTTGGGGATCACGGTTCAAAATATCTTCAAAAAAGCTATCTGCCTCCACCCAGTCTCCATCCTCCAGAGCCATATTGCCCCGGTCCAGGAGGGCGAAAATGTTCTTTTCGCCGCCGGCTGCAGCCTGTCCCTGTACTGTCACTGTGCTCTTTCTGGGCAGCAGCTTTTCAATGCCCCGCAGCAGATCCTGCATGGCGCCAATTTTGCCCAGATCCTGGGCCTGCAGCTTGGCAAATTCCTTGGGCATATCATAGGCATCGATACCCTTGAAGCAGGGAATCAAATGCTTTTCTTTGTCCTTTGCCATCAGCTTCAGATAGCGGCTCCACTCGTTTTTCACCCATACGGCGTTGAAATACTCGTAATCCGTGCCGAAGGCCAGCATGATTTTTGCGCTGTTCAGTGCCGCAAATATGTAGGGCTCGTATTCCTGTCCCAGCTTGTCTTCCAGGGTAATGCGGGAGAAGAAAACCCGGTAGCCCTTGTCTGTCAGCGCATCGTAAACATCCTGGGCAAGGACGCTGTCCAAGGTTCGCTCGCCGTTTTCGTCTGTTTCCTTGTAGCAAATGAAAAGATCATAAGGCTGCTCATTGCTGGACACGGCGATAATACCCTTGCGGAGTTCCTCGATCTGCTTGGCTTCCTCGCGGTAGACCTTGCGGGCCACGGAATCGCAATTCTCCAGCGCCTGTTCAAAGTCGCCGTCGTCCATGAGGCTGTCAAAGCTGGAGCGGTGGCAGGTAGGAATCTTCTTAGCGGTGGCAGGATCATCCACATACTCGATGCCGTATTTGCACAGCACAAGCCCCCAGTAGGCTTCCGCCTCCTCGGGAAAATCCGCCACGATGGACTCATAAATACCCGCCGCCTTGTCGAATTCGCAAGCAGAACGAAGCCGACCGGCTCTGGCGAACAGCGTCAGCTTCTTTTGGTCGTCTGCCTTGGGCACAGTCTGCCTGCTGCCGCAATATTCACACTCGGCAACGGAAGAATCCGGAATAATTTCCAGATCACCGCCGCACATTTTACACTTGATGATAGCCATGACAGCCCTCTTTTCTGACTGTAATCAATGTTTACTCAGCTTACAAAGGCGGTTGCGCTCTGCCAGAACAGCAGATGCCCTGCGGCACAGCTGCCGGGTTGCCTCGCTGTCGCCATCTGCCACAGCCGACTGCAATTCGTCCACCAGCGCGGACAGGTCTCTCTCCGTTTCTTCCAGCGCAGCGCTGCCGACGGGATCGGAATAGCCCAGATCCTCCGCCAGACGCTTCAGCGCAGGCTCTTCACTGGCGGACACCAGCTGGTTGACTTTGATTTGCAGGCCATAGAGGATCGTGGCATCTTTCTTCACGCCTCTGTCCTGGGTTCGGATCTCTTCTACCACTGCTTCCACGCCAACCAGTCCGATCACCGCCGCGCCAAAGCCGACGGCATATACCACAACCGCCGCCCACCAGGGCACGGTGCAGCCCAGCGCCATGACAACCAGTCCCAAAACCGTCTGCAGAAAGCCGTAAATCACACCGATTCTGGCAATGGGGAAGCCATAGAAACGGCTCTTGGCATCGGTTTTTTTCAGAAACGCGATGGAAATGGATGCCGCCACCACAGCAAAAGCTGCCAGGGTAAAGCCGTAGCTGATCCAGAAA
>JAZRBW010000105.1:0-7457 GCA_045635305.1 Faecousia sp.
GGAGCCGAAGGCGACGTGGCAATCCCCCGGTTAGAGGGAAAATCGTATTGAAAAGTACGATCTAAAACCTTTGGGGATCGCCACACCAGCGTGCGCGCTGGTTCGCGATGACCAAATGAGGGAACGATAAACGAAAATTTGCAATATAGTGTGGCGGCGGTGGCGAGACACTTGTTTTTGCACAGGAAATATGCTATAACTAAAACAGACATAAAGAAGGAGTGATCATATGCTGTTTATCCAAAATGCTTACATAAAAACCATGGTAGGGGCAGACATTCCCAACGGCTGCATCCTGGTGGACGATGCCGGAAAGATCGCTGCTGTAGGCGAAAAACTCTCTGCGCCTGAAAATGCCATCATCATCGATGCCCAGGGCAAACTCTTGACACCCGGCTGCATCGATGCCCACTGTCACATTGGTCTGGATAACGAGGCCTGCGGCTGGGAGGGCATGGACTACAATGAGATGATCGATCCTATTACGCCGCAGATGCGGGCCATCGACTCCATCAATCCTCTGGACGAGTCCTTCGGCAATGCCCTGCGGGGTGGTGTTACCGCAGCCTGCACCGGCCCCGGCAGCGCCAATGTGGTGGGCGGCACCTTCACCACCATCAAGCTGGCAGGTAGGCGGGTGGATGACATGATCATTCGGGACGCTGTTGCTATGAAATGCGCCTTTGGTGAGAATCCCAAGCGCTGCTACGGACAGGCAGGAAAGAAAGCGCCTATGACCCGTATGGGCACTGCGGCCCTGCTGCGGGAGCTTTTGATGAAGACCAAGCGGTACATGGAGGACAAGGAAAGCGACAAGAAGCCTGCTTTCAACATGAAGCTGGAGTGCATGATCCCGGTACTGAAAAAGGAAATGCCTCTAAAAGCCCATGCCCACCGTGCCGACGATATTTTTACTGCCATCCGCATTGCCAAAGAATTTGACTTAAAAATCACCCTGGATCACTGCACCGACGGTGCGCTGATTGCTGACGAACTGGCAAAGGAGGGGCTTTGGGCATTCGTAGGCCCGTCTTTGGGCAGCAAGACCAAGATCGAACTGGCCCATAAGAGCTTTACTACCCCTGGCGTTCTTCATGAGGCTGGTGTGCCCATCAGCATCATTACCGATGCGCCGGTGATCCCGTTGGAGTACCTGCCCATGTGTGCCGGTCTGGCGGCAAAGTCCGGCCTGGACATAGAGGAGGCATGGAAAGCCATCACCATCAATCCTGCCAAGGCCATCGGTATCGCTGATCGGGTGGGCAGCTTGGAAGTGGGCAAGGATGCGGACATGGTCATCTGGACCGCTGATCCCCTGAAAACCGTGGGCGGCGAGGCTTATATCACCATCGTCGATGGCAAGATCGTCTATCAGGCATAAGAATGATCCCCGGCTGCCCGCCGGGGATTCCTTATGGTGTTTCAAATTTTCGTTTATCGGGCTGTTGCTAATTGAAATTTGTCGCCCCTTTGGGGCGACAGCGGCGAAGCCGCACTACCTTCTCCCGGGGAGAAGGTGGCCGAGCGAAGCGAGGTCGGATGTGGAATTCGGGCAGAAATGTTATTATTTTGAGGTATTTTCAGACCTAGAATAGCGTAACACAGCAGAATGTCTGATACCCATACCGCATCGTAGGTTTCCTCCCGCGTTCCACATCCGCCCCCTGCGGGGGCACCTTCTCCCCGGGAGAAGGTAGGGGCCTTCGGCGCATAATGGAGCGATAAATCCCAATTTAGCGCTGTTCGATGTTTTCTGTGCCCAGCTTACGGAAGAACGTAACCGTCAGCACCAGCACCACCACCGCTGCCACCGCGTCGGCAATGGGCGCAGCCCAGAGAATGCCGTTGATACCGCTGCCCGGCTGCTGACTCTCCAGCCATGCAGACAGGAAAATGGCCAGGGGCGCAAAGCACAGAATATCCCGCACCAAAGACGCCGCCACCGCCTGGGCAGATTTACCGATGGACTGGAAGAATACAGCAGTCATTTTGACCACGCCCGTCACCGTCACCAGCGACAGGTAAATACGGAAGGTCTTTTTGCCAAATTCCATATACATTTCATCGCCTGCGCCAAACAGGTTGATCACCAACTCCGGCCAGAACTGGAAGATCAGCGTAGACACCAGACCCACTGTTGCCAATAAATATCTGATCCACAATGTTATACAGCGCGCCGATCAGCAGTCCGACCACGCAGGGGATGGAGAATCTCAGCAGCAGTTTGCTGATTTTTTCTTCACCAAACATTTGAATTTCTTGTTTTGTTTCCATTTTTCCTCCCTTTCCGGGCGCAAAAAAACCGCAATAGCTGCTCTGCACCCCAGTGGGCTTATAGCAAACTATTCCGGTAGTTCGTAGAAACATTCATCCAATCATGAATATATATAAGCATTATTAACTTAACGGATAGACTATACCACATCCCAGGGAAAAAAAGCAACCCTTTCTTTCAAGCGTATGCAACAAAATAGGGATTTTCCCTTGCATAATGCAAATTACGCTGTATAATAGTGTGGTATGAATGATCTTTCGACGGAGGAACGGATTATGAGATATGACGTAATCATCGTTGGCGCGGGTCCCGGCGGCATTTTTGCGGCCTACGAACTGATGCAGCACAAGCCGGAGCTGAAGGTGGCTGTACTGGAAGCAGGTCACGCCCTGAGCAAGCGGCACTGCCCCATTGACGGCGTGAAAGTAAAAAGCTGCATCAATTGCAAGAGCTGCTCGATCATGAGCGGCTTCGGCGGCGCCGGCGCTTTTTCCGACGGCAAATACAATATCACCAACGATTTCGGCGGTACACTGTATGAATACATCGGCAAAAAGCGGGCGCTGGAGCTGATGGAATATGTGGACCGGATCAATCTGCGCTTCGGCGGCGAGGGCACCAAGCTTTACTCCACCGCCGGCACCCGCTTCAAAACCCTGTGCATCCAGCACGACCTGCACCTGCTGGACGCCTCCGTACGCCATCTGGGTACGGATATCAACTATGTGGTGCTGGAAAATCTGTACACATATCTAAAGGATAAGGTGGAATTTTTCTTTGACACCCCTGCCCAGACTGTGGTGGCAGAGGACGGCGGCTATGCTGTGGTGTGCAAGGATGCCACCTATCGCTGCGATAAGTGCATCATTTCCGTGGGCCGCAGCGGCAGTAAGTGGATGGAAAGCGTATGCAAAGCGCTGCAAATCCCCACCAAGTCCAACCGGGTGGACATCGGCGTACGGGTGGAGCTGCCGGCGGCTGTATTCGCCCATCTGACCGACGAGCTGTACGAAAGCAAGATCGTCTACCGCACTGAAAAATACGGTGACAAGGTACGCACCTTCTGCATGAATCCCAAGGGTGCGGTGGTCAGCGAGAACACCAACGGCATCATTACTGTCAACGGTCACAGCTACGAAGATCCCGCCCGCCAGACAGACAATACCAACTTCGCCCTGCTGGTGGCCAAGCATTTCTCCGAGCCCTTCAAGGACTCCAACGGCTACGGCGAATCCATCGCACGGCTTAGCAATATGCTGGGCGGCGGTGTGATGGTGCAGCGCTTCGGCGATCTGATCCGGGGCCGCCGTTCCACTCCCAGCCGCATCGAGGAGGCCTTTATCACCCCCACCCTCAGCGCCACCCCCGGTGATCTGAGTCTGGTGCTGCCCAAGCGGATTCTGGACGGTATTATCGAAATGATCTATGCTCTGGACAAGGTCGCTCCCGGTACCGCCAACGACGATACCCTGCTCTATGGCGTAGAAGTGAAATTCTACAACATGGAAGTTGCTGTGGATGAGAAGCTGGAATCCCGCTGCAAGGATCTGTACATCATCGGTGACGGCAGCGGCATCACCCATTCTTTGTCCCACGCATCCGCCAGCGGCGTGCATGTTGCCCGCGCTATCACACAGGTATAATCAAAGGGAGGCCACGGCCTCCCTTTCAGCGTATCGGAACATATCCAATTTTCGTTTATCGTTCCCCTATTCGGTCATTGCGAGGAGCCGAAGGCGACGTGGCGCCCTGAGCACGAAGTGCGAGGAAGTGCCCTTGGGTGCAATCCCCCGGTTAGGGGGGAAATCGTATTGAAAAGTACTGTCTAAAACCTTTGGGGATCGCCACACCAGCGTGCGCGCTGGTTCGCGATGACCGTTCTATCGGAACGATAAATCCCAATTTATGGTGCTCTTCGCATGACAGGCAAGAAGTAACCGTGGAATCGACAATAAAACTGTTTGACTGTGGAAAAAATATACCTTATAATAATAAAAAATGTCTGGGAGGCTCACTATGAATCAGTCTACTGTATTTTCACCGGAGCAGCTGCGTTATCTGAAGCTATTGAGTCAGCAGTTCCCCAATATCCAGCAGACCGCCACAGAAATCCTGCGGCTGCGGGCGATTTTGAATCTTCCCAAGGGCACCGAGCATTTTATGTCCGACATCCACGGTGAGCACGAGGCCTTTTTGCATATCCTCAATTCCTGCTCAGGTGAGGTAAAGGTAAAGGTCACAGAGCTGTTTACGGGTTTGCTTTCCAAGGAGGAAATGGATGATCTGGCCACGCTGATCTACTATCCCCGGACCAAGCTGTCCCGCATTGCCGATGCCGCCGATGATCTGGATCGGGTCTACGGCGATCTGATCCACCGGCTGGTGGAGCTGGGCCGCTTTATCAGCGTTAAGCACACCCGGGCCAAAGTCCGCAGCTTCCTGCCAGCGCGCTACGGCGCTGTGCTGGACGAACTGCTGCACATCCGCACCGACGATGCCGACCGGGTGGAATACTTTGAGACCATCATCCGCAATATCATTGAGGTCAATCAAGCGCCGGAGGTCATTGAGGATCTGTGCATCCTGATTAAGGCCCTTTCGGTTGACTATCTGCATATTGTAGGCGATATTTTTGACCGGGGCCCCCGGGCTGACATTGTCATGGATTCCCTGATGGCCTGCCGCAAGGTGGACATCCAGTGGGGCAACCACGATGTTTTGTGGATGGGCGCTGCCTCCGGCTCCCGCACGCTGGTTGCCACTGTGCTTTCCAACTCCATCCGCTACAACAATCTGGATGTGATCGAAACCGGCTACGGCATTTCTCTGCGTCCTCTGTCCATTTTCGCCAACGAGGTCTACCAGAACACCAATCTGGACTGCTTCCACGTCAAGCTGATGGGCGATGCCCACTACACAGAAAAGGATAAACTGCTGTCGGCACGGATGTACAAAGCCATCACCATGATCCTGTTTAAGCTGGAGGGGCAAAAGATCCTGCGTCACCCGGAATACGACATGGCAGACCGGCTGCTGCTGGACAAAATCGACTACGAAGCCAAAACTGTCCGCATCGGCCAGCAGGATTACCCCATGCTGGACACCGATTTCCCCACAGTGAACCCTGCTGACCCCTACGCTCTCACCGAAGAGGAAAACCAGGTCATTGAACAGCTGACGGATGCCTTCCGTCACTCCCAGAAGCTGCAGCAGCACATCCGTTTCCTCTATTCCAAGGGCGGTCTTTACAAGATCCACAACGGCAACCTGCTGTTCCACGGCTGCATTCCCATGAATCCCGACGGCAGTCTGATGACCTTCACCTTAAGCGGCAGACCCCGTAAGGGAAAGGATTTCCTGGACTATGCCGAGCAATACGCCAGAAAAGCCTACTACGACAAGTGGGGCAGCCAGGAGCGACAGTTGGGCATGGACTTTTTGTGGTGGCTGTGGGCAGGCCGCAACAGCCCCATCTTCGGCCGTGACCGAATGACCACCTTTGAGCGCCGTTTCATTGCCGATGAAAGCACCTGGGCAGAGCCAAAAAACGCCTACTACACCCATTATCATGACGCCGCTGTGTGCGAAATGCTGCTGGCGGAGTTCGGTTTGACCGGAGCGCAATGCCACATCGTTAATGGCCATGTGCCGGTAAAGGCAAAAAAGGGTGAAAGCCCCATCAAGGGCGGCGGCAAGCTGCTGGTGATCGACGGCGGCTTCAGTAAGGCCTATCAGTCCACCTCCGGCATCGCCGGCTACACCCTGATCTTCACCTCCCGGAATATGCGCATCGTGTCCCACCAGCCCTTTGCCGGCAAACGGGCCGCCATCGCCAGCAATCACGACATGACCGGTGAGATCACCATCATCGAAAAAATGGACAAGCGGATGAAGGTGGCCCAAACCGACGCCGGCACACGGCTGCAGGAGCGGGTGGATGCCCTGCTGATGCTGCTGCAGGCCTACCGCTGCGGTGCTGTAACGGAAAATCATAGTAAGTAAAATGGTTGTTTACCAGATTTAGGTCATTCCGAGCCAGTGCGCACACTGGCGTGGGAATCCCCCGGAATATGGGGAAAATGCTCCGAAATCCTGTGTCTAAAACCTTTGGGGATTGCCACGTCGCCGCCTTGTGGCGGCTCCTCGCAATGACCGTCCTATTGTAAACAACAATTTAGCTAAGCAACAACCCGGCACGCAAATGCGTGCCGGGTAATTTTATTCGATTCCATAAAGCCGTTTGCCGTTTTCGGTGGTGACGCGGTGGATTTCCTCCAGGCTAAGACCACGGATTTCCGCCAATTTCTCCGCCATGCGGTACAGATAACCAGGGTGATTGCGCTTGCCACGGAAGGGCTCGGGCGCCATATAGGGGCAGTCCGTTTCCAGCACCAGTCTGTCCAGCGGGATATTGGCCGCCACCTCGATGGCCTTGCGAGCATTTTTGAAGGTCAGCACACCGGTAAAACCGATGTACCAGCCCCGGTCGATCAGCCATTTTGCCATTTCCAGCGAACCGGAATAGCAATGGAACACACCGGTCACATCGGGAAATTCGCTGACGATGGCCATACCGTCGGCGTGGGCATCCCGCTCGTGGACGATGGCAGGCAATTTCAGCTCCTGTGCCAGCGCCATCTGCCGCCGGAAGGCATACTGCTGGATGTCCCGGGGAATATCCTCATAGTGATAGTCCAGGCCGATCTCGCCAATGGCTTTGATTTTTGGGTTTTGTTTACATAACATCCGATATTCTTCGATAACGGCATCATTCACTTCATCACAGGCATCCGGATGGGAACCAACCGCGCCGTACAGCCAGGGATACTGGCGGGTCAGCTTATCCACATTGCGGGAAGATTCCAGACTGCAGCCGGGGTTCATCACCAGGGCAACGCCGGCATCGTTCAGGGACGCCAACAATTCTTCACGGTCTGCATCAAATGCCCGGTCGTCCATGTGGGCATGGGTGTCGAATAACATAAACAGTCCTCCTTAGAACTATAAATTGTTGTTTACCAGATTTAGGTCATTCCGAGCCAGTGCGCACACTGGCGTGGGAATCCCCCGGTTAGACGGAAAATGTGACGAAATGTACCTAAAATACTTAGGGGATTGCCACGTCGCCGCCTTTTGGCGGCTCCTCGCAATGACCGAATATCTTAGCGTAAACAACAATTTA
>JAZRBW010000106.1:0-13925 GCA_045635305.1 Faecousia sp.
CCAGTGCGCACACTGGCGTGGGAATCCCCTGGTTAGACGGAAAATGCTCCGAAATCCTGTGTCTAAAACCTTTGGGGATTGCCACGTCGCCGCCTTTTGGCGGCTCCTCGCAATGACCGTCCTATAGTAAACAACAATTTACCTTTGCATGATTTTCTTCTTTTGGGCAACAATAGTTTCGAGGTGGAGTTATGGAACAATTTTTCTGCAAGACCCGCATTGTATCGGGTGCTGGCAGCCTTGCTTTTTTATCCCAACTACACATAAAGCGGCTGCTGATCGTGGCCGACCCCTACTTTTACGAAAACGGCACCGCCAATCATATTGCCCATATTTCCGGTGCAGAGCACACGGAGGTTTTTGCCAAGGTAGCCCCCGACCCTTCGGTTACTCTGGCAGCGGAAGGCACACAAATGCTGCAAACCTTTCAGCCGGACACCGTTTTGGCTCTGGGCGGCGGCAGCGCCATGGACTGCGCCAAGGCCATGGCCTATTTTTCCGGGCTGAATGTACGGCTGGTGGCTGTGCCCACCACCTCCGGCTCCGGTTCGGAGGTAACGGACTTCGCCATACTGACCCATGATGGGGCAAAGCACCCGCTGGTGGATGCAAAATTACAGCCGGATATTGCCATTCTGGACAGCGATTTGCTGGCTTCCCTGCCCCCCAAACTGGTGGCAGAAACAGGATTTGATCTCATTAGTCATGCGCTGGAGGCCTGGGCTTCCACAGGTGCCGGTTCTATTTCCGATGCTCTGTGTCTGGAGGCCTTGCGCACCGCTTTCTCCCAACTTCCCAAGTCCTATGCCGCAGATCAAACCGCCCGGTTGCCCATCCACACCGCCGCCACCATGGCAGGTATGGCTTTCTCCTCTGCCGGGCTGGGTCTGTGCCACGCCATTGCACACGCCCTTGGCGGCGAATTCCACAAGCCCCACGGCAGGCTGGGTGCCATATTGCTTCCTGCCGTCATCGAATGCAACGCGGAAGCCGCACTGCGTCGATATGCGACTTTGTCCCGTCGGCTTGGCTTTAGCATGGGTTCTGACCAGGTCGCTTTACGGGCACTGAAAAATGCCCTGCTGCGGCTGCGCCGGGAGCTGGGGCTTCCGGGGACACTGGCGGAGCTTGGAATCGAAGCTGCTTTGGTAGCGCAAGAAACGGATACTTTGGTGGCCGCTGCTCTGGCTGATCCCTGCTGTGCCACCAATCCGGTAAAGCCCCAGGCGCATCATGTGCGCCGCATTTTGGGTGAGGTAAGTGGCCGTGGCTGAGGTGCTGCGCTCGGTGGGACTGGACGTGGGCACCACTTCCACCCAGATGATCCTGTCAGAACTGACCATTGAAAACAAAGCATCCGCCTTTTCCGTGCCGGAAATGGAGATCGCCCAGCGGAAGATTCTCTATAAGAGCCCCATTCATTTCACACCGCTGGTATCCGGTGAACTGGTGGACGGCGAGGGTATCCGTTCCATCGTATCCGCAGAGTACGAAAAAGCCGGTATTTCCAGATCGGATGTGGACACCGGGGCAATCATCATCACCGGAGAAACCTCCCGGAAAGAAAATGCCGCCACGGTGCTGCACAGCATCTCCGATTTTGCCGGGGATTTTGTGGTGGCCACCGCAGGGCCGGATTTGGAAAGCGTGCTGGCAGCCAAAGGCGCGGGCGCTGTGGATTTTTCCGCTGAAAACGGTAAGACCGTGCTGCACATGGACATCGGCGGCGGCACCAGCAATTTGGCGCACATCGAAAACGGGCGGATCACCGACACAGGCTGCCTAAATGTAGGTGGGCGGCTGCTGAAATTCGACAGCAGCGGCGTGATCACCTACGTTTCCCCGGTGCTCCGTGGGATTTTTGACGGAAGGGTCGGTGAAAAGCCTGCCCTGTCAGAATTGAATGCGTTGGCGGATACCCTGGCAGCAGCCCTGGAAATGGCAACGGGTCTGCGACAGAAAACGGATCTGCTGGACAAGCTTTGGACCAAGGAATGCGGGCCGATGTGGGCATCGGCTCCTACGGGTGCGGTCATTTCCTTTTCCGGTGGTGTGGCTGATTGTATTGAGACCGAACATCCGGATTTGACCTTTGGTGACATGGGCCCCATTCTGGGCCGGGCGATCCGCAGAAGTCGGCTGTGTCAAAGGCAGTACCGACTGGGAACAGAAACCATCCGGGCAACCGTGATCGGTGCGGGCTGCCACAGCACCCAGCTTTCCGGCAGCACCGTCTACCATCAGAATGTGGATTTTCCTTTGAAAAATCTGCCGGTCGTCACAGAAATTTCTGCCCTTTCCCGGTTGGATGAACCGGGCGTGCTGGCCCTGTCCGGTATATCGGCAGCGCATTACAGCCAAATCACCGCCCTGGCAGACGAAATTGCCAGCGCATGGACTGCCCAGCCTGTGCTGATCGCTCTGCAACAGGACATGGCAAAAGCCCTGGGGCACGCCCTGGCACTGCGATTTTCCAGGGAAAGGCCAATTTTGTGCATCGACCGGGTGGTTTTGACGGATAATAGCTATCTGGACATTGCCGCTCCGGTGGGCTCTGCCCTGCCCGTGGTGGTAAAAACATTGATATTGAACAGATAAATTGTTGTTTACTATAGGACGGTCATTGCGAGGAGCCGCCAAAAGGCGGCGACGTGGCAATCCCCAAAGGTTTTAGACACAGGATTTCGGAGCTTTTTCCCCATATTCCAGGGGATTCCCACGCCAGTGTGCGCACTGGCTCGGAATGACCGAAAACCGGTAAACAACAATTTACATTCCCAAGGAGGGACACTATGGATTTTGACAAAGATTTATCGGCGCGGCAAGAGGCGCGAATCCTCAGCCGCCAGGCTGATGCCGCCGCCAAGCAGCTGCGCCGCATGACACAGTCGCAGCTGGACGCCATCACCGAAGCCGTTGCGCAAGCCTTCTCCATTGCTGCCGGGGAGCTGGCGGAAATGGCTGTCAGGGAAACCGGCTTCGGCAACGCCCAGGATAAGACGGAGAAAAACCGCTTTGCCTCCATCGCTGTTTTGGAGGCCATCCGGAATATGCAGTGCGTGGGCGTATTGAAAGAAGCCCCGGGGGAAAAACTATGGGAGATCGGTGTGCCGGTGGGCGTGATCGGTGCCATTGTGCCCAGTACCAATCCCACCTCCACTGTTTGCTACAAAACCATGATCGCCTTAAAAGCCGGTAACGCTATTGTCTTTTCGCCCCACCCAAAGGCACTGAGCTGCACCTTGGCTGCCGCCAAAATCGTGGCAGCAGCGGCCGAAAAAGCAGGTGCGCCGGCAGGCAGCGTCAGCTGTTTGAGCCTTGCTTCCATGGCAGGAACCCAGGAGCTGATGGCCGCCCCGGAGGTTAGGTTGCTGCTTGCCACCGGTGGCCCCGGTATGGTAAAGGCCGCCTACTCTTCCGGCAAGCCCGCCATTGGCGTAGGCGCCGGCAACGGACCGGCCTATATCCACCCCAGTGCGGATATGGATAGAGCGCTCGATTGCATTCTGCGGTCAAAAAGCTTTGACTATGGCACAGTATGCGCCTCGGAGCAAAGCATTATCATCCAGAAATCCACAGAAGACACCCTGCTGCGCGCCGCCAAAGCAAAAGGGTTCTATTTTATGTCAACCGAGGAAGCCGCACAGCTGGGCAAGCGACTGTTTAAGCCAAACGGTGGCCTCAGTCCCGATGTAGTGGGTAAATCGGCGGGGCATCTGGCGCAGTTGGCAGGCTTTACCGTACCAAATGGCACAAAAATTCTGGTAGCCCGCGCAGACAAGGTGGGCCCCCAGCACCCCTACTCCATGGAAAAGCTTTGCCCTGTGCTGGCACTGTTTACGGAGGTGGACGAGGAAGCTGTTCTGGCAAAATCTCTGGAGATTCTGCGCCACGAGGGCAGCGGTCACACTTTCTGTATGCACGCCGAGGACGCCGAGGCGATCCGCCGCTTCGCGCTTGAAATGCCCGTTTCCCGTTTCCTGGTGAATACCCCGGCAGCGCTGGGTGGGATCGGGCACAGCACAGGGCTCTTCCCTGCCCTGACCCTGGGTTGCGGTGCGGTAGGCGGCAGCAGCAGCTCCAACAACATTTCCCCCATGGATCTCGTCAACGTCCGCCGAGTGGCCTGGGATCTGGACAAGCAGCCCCAGCCCAACACCCAAGTCAGCAGCGACCTGGTGGAGATCCTCACTGCAAAGATCCTGGAAAGACTGCGATAACCGAAATTTGGAAAGGAAGTAACTATTATGGACACGAATTGTTTAGGTATGATCGAAACGAAGGGACTCATCGGTGCCATTGAAGCCGCCGATGCCATGGTCAAATCCGCCAATGTACAGCTGGTGGGCAAGGAGCAGGTTGGCGGCGGTCTGGTAACTGTCATGGTTCGGGGCGACGTAGGTGCTGTCAAAGCTGCCACCGATGCCGGTGCCGCCGCCGCAGAAAAGGTGGGCGAACTGATTTCCGTCCATGTCATCGCCCGGCCCCACACCGAGGTGGATGTGATCCTGCCCAAGGGCCGCCCCGGACAGGCACCTAACCCCGGCAAATAAATGCTGTTTTCTGAGGAAAATGTAAAGGCCAATATCCGCAACCGGGAGGGAAAGCGGGTGTTTTTCCTGGGTTCAGGTGACACCCTCACCCCCTCCGCCAGGGATTTCCTGCACCGGGAGCGAATTGAAATTTTGCCCGCCAGCCAAGCAAAGCCAGAGGAATATCAGCTGGAAAACGGCGCGGTTTTCCGGGAAAAGCCGGAGGATTACACCCATCTGCGGGGCAATGTTTTGGTGCACAAAACACATCCTGTCATCGCTTTCCGCGGTGCCGTGGACACCCTGCAGGCAGAGCTTCTGCTTGCGCAGGCGGCAGTACCGGAGAACCTGCGTTCCGATTTGGCCGAGATCCTTGCCTTGGCACGCAAGCTCATTCGCTGGGATGTGCTGGAAGAACCGGCGTCCCTGGACAAGCTTTGCGGACTGACGGAAGTCCAGCTTCGTCAGCGTTCCCACAACCCCCAGCAGTACTATGGCGTGCCCCATTTCATGCCTGCATACACTGACGGTGCTGCCATTTTGCAGCTGAATCGGGCTCGGTGCGCCGCCCGGGCCGCCGAGCTGGCGGCAGTCCACGCTTATCCCCACCGCAGCGACCTGCTGCAGGTGATGAACCGCATGAGCAGTATGCTCTACCTGCTGATGATCCAGTTGAAACAAGAAAGGTAAATTGTTGTTTAGCGCCGAAGGCGCTCTACCTTCTCCCGGGGAGAAGGTGCCGGAGGGAGCGTAGAGACCGGAGGCGGATGTGGAATGCGGGCAGTAACCTACCGTGAGGTACAGGCTAAGACTTGCTGAACTGTTACCCATTTCTAGGTCTGAAACCTGTACCGCATCCAACGTTTCCGCCCGCATTCCACATCAGTCAGGCCTAACGGCCTGCCAGCTTCTCCCCGGGAGAAGCTATGGCGGCTTCGCCGCTGTTGCCCCTAATGGGGCGACAATTTCAGTTCTATCGGAACGATAAACGAAAATTTGAGGGAGGGTCCCGGGAATTGGGTAATTGTGGAATATTGATATTTTTATATCGGTAGCTTTTTATTTTTTGTTCACTACCTATAAAATCTATGGACACCGTAACACGAATGTGCTATCATAAGCACATAATATGGCGCAGTGTTTCCCATCTGCGCGAAATTTCAAAGAGGTGATTGACTATGGCATTTTCCTTCTTTGGCGGCATCCACCCCAAGGAAAATAAGACCTACGCTTGCAATCAGCCCATCCGTGACTTCCCGGAGCCGGACCTGCTGGTGATCCCCATGGCCCAGCACATTGGCGCACCCTGCAAGCCGTTGGTCAAAAAGGGCGATACCGTCACCGTTGGCCAGAAAATTGGTGACAACCAAGGCTTGTGCGTACCGGTTCATGCGTCCGTTTCCGGTATCGTTAAGGCTGTGGAACCCCGTCCCCATACCAGCGGCACCATGATGATGAGTGTGGTCATCGAAAATGACCATCAGGGAACCCTGTGTCCTGACATTCAGCCCCGCACCCCCGAACAGGTGGAAGCCCTGACGGGCGAAGAACTGATGGGCATCATCCGGGAAGCCGGCATTGTGGGCATGGGCGGCGCAACCTTCCCCACCCACGTCAAGCTGTCCTCCGGCTTGGGCAAGGTGGATACCATTATTGTCAATGTGTCTGAGTGCGAGCCCTATATCGTGGCTGACGATTGGCTCTGCCGTACTTATGCCAAGGAAATGGTTTCCGGTCTGCAGATCATCATGAAGGTGCTGGGACTTAGTAAGGCCCATATCGCGGTGGAAAGCAATAAACCGGAAGCGGCGGAGTGCCTGAAGCGGGAGCTGTATCACCAGAAGGATATTGTGCTGGATGTTTTGCCTGCCAAGTATCCCCAGGGCGCAGAAAAGCAGTTGATTTATGCGGTTACCGGTCGGGAAGTGCCCTCCGGCGGTCTGCCTGCCGCGGTGGGCTGCGCGGTGTTCAATGCCGCTACCTGTAAGGCGATCCACGATGCTGTTTACGAGGGTATGCCCATTGTCAAGCGCATTGTCACTGTTTCCGGTGATATTTGCATGGATCCCAAGAATTTGATGGTGCCTATCGGCACGCCCTTCAATCAGCTTCTGGATGCTGTCGGCGTCCGCGAGAACCCTTATAAGGTGCTTTCCGGCGGTCCCATGATGGGCGCGGCCCAGTACGATTTGGCGGTGCCTGTGATCAAGGGCACCAACGCGGTCACCATTCTGGGTGTCCGCAACCGCTATGTGGTGGAGCAGTCCCGCTGCATCCGCTGCGGCAAGTGCATTGAGGTCTGTCCCATGCATCTGATGCCTGTGCTGCTTTACAAGTCTACCCAGCTGGGCAATCTGGAAGAAATGAAGTCTGTTCATATGCTCGACTGCATTGAATGCGGTTGCTGCGCCTATACCTGCCCGGCCTCCGTGCCGCTGGTGCTGGCGTTCAAGGCTGCCAAGCATCGCATTCGTGAAGCGGCCGCGAAGAAGTAAGGAGGTGGAGAGCCAATGGCACAGATGAAATACTTTTATGAGCTGACGATCTCCAGCTCCCCCCATATCCACGCCCCCTATTCCACCCGCACCATTATGCGCGATGTGGTCATCGCTCTGCTACCTGCGCTGGCCGGCGCGGTGTACTACTTCGGCTTCCGGGCGCTGCTGCTGACCCTGATTTCCGTTTCTGCCTGTGTGTTCTTTGAGTGGGCTTACTGCCGAATGACCGGCATGAACTGCAAGGTTTACGATCTGTCCGCTGTGGTTACCGGTATGTTGATCGCCTTTGTCTGCCCGGTCACCATTCCCTACTGGACCATCATCATTGGCGATTTCTTTGCCATTATCGTGGTGAAAATGATTTTTGGCGGCATTGGCCGTAACATTATCAATCCCGCTTTGGGTGGCCGCGCCTTTATGATGAGCTGGGCACTGCTCATGTCCACCTGGATCAAGGTTGGTTTCCAGAATGCCGCTCCCATCTTTGGCGATACCAGCCTGGAAGCCCTGGACGGCATGACTGCCGCGACCCCTATGTCCTTTATGCACCAGGGGAATCTTCCCAATGTGTCGCTGATGGATGCCTTCCTGGGCAATGTGGGCGGCAGCTTGGGTGAAACTTCCGTTGCGCTGTTGCTGCTGGGTTTGGTCTATTTGCTGATCCGCAAGGTCATTACGCTGCGAATCCCCCTGAGCTTTATCGGTACGGTTGCCGTGCTGACTTTCCTGTTCCCTCAGGGCGGTCAGGACCGTGTTGCCTGGATGGGCTATCAGATCTGCTGCGGCGGTCTGATGCTGGGCGCCATTTTCATGGCTACCGACTATGTTACCAGTCCTCTGACCAAGCTGGGTCAGATCTGCTACGGCATTGGCTGCGGCGTCATCACCGTGGTGATCCGCTATTTCGGCGGCTATCCCGAGGGCGTTTCCTACGCCATTTTGGTTATGAACTGCTGCGTGGTGCTCTTTGACCGCATCGGCCGTCCCACCAAGTTCGGCGCCCCCAAGAAGGTAAAGGAGGCGAAGAAGTGATGAAAAAGGAAAATACGGCTCTGTACATTCTGCGATTGACTGTAACGCTGCTGATCATCTGCGCGGTGGTTGCCCTGGCGCTTGCCGGTGTCAACGCCATTACCAAGGATAAGATCGCCGCGGCGAAGAAAGAAAAGACCGACAACGCGATCAAAACGGTGCTGAAAGGGGCCACGGACATTCAGGAGGTGTCCTTTACCGACGCAAGCGGTCTGGTGACCAAGGTTTATCAGGATGCTGCCGTCGGTTATGCTGTGGAAGTTGCCCCCAACGGCTTCGGCGGCGCCATCACCCTGATGGTGGGCGTCAGCCCCGAGGGCAAGGTGCTGGGCATTTCCATCATCTCCCATGCAGAAACCCCCGGTCTGGGTGCCGTGGCTGCGGCGAACACGGACAAGGGAACATCCTTCCGTGACCAGTTTGTCGGCCTGCTTTCCGGTATTTCCATCGGAAAAGGGGAAAACCAGATTGCGGCTATCTCCGGTGCCACCATCACATCCCAGGCCATTACCGACGGTGTGAATGCGGCGCTGGAATGCGTCAAAAACTTGGGTTAAGGAGGTCTTGCTATGAATTTTAAGAAACAACTGCGGGAAGGCCTGCTGACCAAAAACCCGGTTCTGGCCCAGCTTTTGGGTATGTGCTCCACCCTGGCCATCACCACCAGCCTGTTTAACGGCCTGGGCATGGGTATAGCGGTTACCATTATTCTGATCTGCTCCAATGTTCTGATCTCCGCATTGCGCAAGATCATTCCCAATCAGATCCGTATCGCAGCTTACATCGTGATTATTGCAGGCTTTGTTACCATCGTAGATCTGCTGCTGCAGGCCTATATCCCCACCCTGGCAGAAAGCCTGGGTGTGTTCATTCCCCTGATCGTTGTCAACTGCGTAATTCTGGGCCGTGCGGAAGCCTTTGCTTCCAAAAATACGGTGGCGGCATCGGCTGTGGATGGCCTGTGCCAGGGTATCGGCTATACGGTGGCGCTGGTTGTGATGTGTGTCATCCGGGAACTGCTGGGCTCCGGCACCTTCGGCGGCGGCATCCTGGGCGAAAACGGCGCCGGTATCCAGATCTTCCCTGCCGACTATGCTGCGTTGCAGATGATCATGCCCGTGGGCGGCTTCCTGACCCTGGGCTTTGTTGTTGCCGGCTTCCAGTGGCTGCTGCGCAAAGTGGAAAACAAGAAGAAGGAGGGCAGTAAATAATGGATAGTAATTACATCAATTCGCTGCTGGGCATCCTGCTGTCCGCTGTACTGACAGAAAACTTCATTCTGGTGAAGTTTTACGGTATCTGCCCCTTCATGGGCGTTTCCAAGAAAATTGATACTGCTCTGGGTATGGGCATGGCAGTTACCTTTGTTATGGCGCTGGCCTCCGCTGCCTGCTGGGGCGTGAACCTGCTGCTGGGCGAAACCTATGCCTATATGCAGACGGTGGTATTTATTCTGGTCATTGCCTCTATCGTGCAGGTGGTGGAAATGTTCCTGAAAAAGAGCGTGCCTGCCCTGTATAAGGCGCTGGGCGTGTTCCTGCCGCTGATCACCACCAACTGTGCTGTGCTGGGCGTGGTGCTGGTGAATGTGCAGGAGGGCTACGATTTCCTGCGCAGCGTGGTCAACGGTGCTGCCGGCGGCCTGGGCTTTACAGTGGCCATCGTGCTGTTCGCATCCATCCGTGAGCGCGTGGACAGAACCGATTGCCCTCAGGCATTCCGGGGTTTCCCCATCACGCTGATCTCTGCCGGACTGCTGGCCCTTGCGTTCATGGGCTTCTCCGGCCTGAAGATCTTCTAAGGAGGGCGCTGCATGGATATTATCATTGCAATTGGAATCTTAGGCGGTCTGGGCCTGGTGTTCGGCCTGGTTCTGGCGGCTGCCTCCAAGGTTTTCTATGTGGAAACAGATCCCCGTTTGGATCAGCTTAACGAATGCCTGCCCGGTGCCAACTGCGGCGGCTGTGGCTATGCCGGCTGCGGCGGCTATGCCGAGGCGGTGCTGAACGGTGAAGCCGCCATCGGCCTGTGCGCTTCCGGCGGCACTGAATGCGCCCAGGCCATGGGCGCCATTATGGGCGTCAAGGTGGAGGATGTGGCCCGCAAGGTGGCCCTGGTGCGTTGCTCCGGCTATCGCGGTCAGGATGCCGAGGGCAAGGAAAAGGGCGCCCGTCTGAAGGCGGAGTATGAAGGCTTCAAGGATTGTCTGGCGGCCTCCAAGGTAGGCGGCAACGGCCCTCTGGCCTGTAAGTTCGGCTGCCTGGGCTTCGGCAACTGCGTGGCAGTGTGTAAGTATGATGCCATCAAGATCATCGACGGTGTTGCCAAGGTAGATCCCGAGATGTGCCGCGGCTGCATGGCCTGTGCGGCGGCTTGTCCCAGAGGTGTGATCGTGGCGGTGGATTACGACAAGCATACCACCATCGCCTGCGCTTCCCACGCAAAGGGCGCGGTTACGGTTCGTGGCTGTACCGCAGGCTGTATCGGCTGCGGTATCTGCAAGAAGATCTGCCCCCACGACGCTATTTCCATCGTAAACAATCTGGCGGTGATCGATTACAGCATCTGTACCTCCTGCGGTCTGTGTGCCGCTGTGTGTCCCAAGAAGCTGATCGCCAGCCCCATCGATACGCCCGAGGAAATTTTGGCCATCGTCAAGGCTCACATGAAGAAGTAAATGCTGCACAAAGAGAGGGCCACGGCCCTCTCTTTTTATCAAACAAATTGGGATTTATCGTTCCGATAGAACGGTCATCGCGAACCAGCGCGCACGCTGGTGTGGCGATCCCCAAAGGTTTTAGGCAGTGCTTTTCAATACGATTCCCCCCTAACCGGGGGATTGCACCCCAAGGGCACTTCCTCGCACTTCGTGCTCAGGGCGCCACGTCGCCTTCGGCTCCTCGCAATGACCGAATAGGAGACCGACAAACGAAAAATTGAAACTTTTGAAGAAATTTAATGAAACCTCTTGACAAGCGGCTGTTTTTCTTGTATGATAGCCAAGCTTCGAAAAGCAATGGCCCTGTGGTGCAGTCGGTTAGCACGCCAGCCTGTCACGCTGGAGGTCGACGGTTCGAGTCCGTTCGGGGTCGCCATAGAAATACACCACCCGGATGGGTGGTGTATTTTTATAAGTTCCAGACGGACTCGAAAGCCGGCTCTTGGCGACAGTCCAGTGGACTGTCGCAACCGGCGTGGCTGGCCCGCAGGCCAGCGAGTCCGTTCGGGGTCGCCATAAAAAATCACAATCCATTTGGATGGTGATTTTTTATTTGTTCCCAACGGATGCGAAGAAATGAATGCGGCGCGGATGAGCGCTGCCGGCGAGGGCTTGACCGAGCCGAACCTTGATTAAACGAGTCCGTTCGGGGTCGCCATAAAAGAAAGACACCATCCGCGAGGAGGGTGTCTTTCTTTGTATTTGTGGATTTGTAACGCGACAAAATCGCGATTTGCCCCGGATTGTGGAAGGTGTCGCATTTCGCGCAGGCAGAAAAGGGAAATGTTGTAAATAATGTCAAAAGATTTGCGCTGTTTTTAGTCATTTTCCCACTTTCTTCTTGACGCAAAATGTGATATGTTATGTATGGGAGAAAGTCATTTGTTTGTCCCTTGTGTTTTTCGCGCGCGAAAGGAATGATTTGCATGAGCGAAGCGCTGAAAGATTTTATTCATTACTATCACAACGGCACCAGTACCCACGCATTTGAACACCTGGGATGCCATCCGGAAATCCGGGACGGCCAAGAGGGCTTTGTGTTCCGCGTCTGGGCACCCAATGCGCAGAAAGTGGCTGTCGTTGGCGAATTCAACTTCTGGAACGGCGAAGATCTGCTGATGGAGAAAATCTCCGGCGGTATCTGGGAGGGTTGGAGCGGCCATGCCAAAGAGGGACAGGCCTATAAATTCCTGGTTACCGGTGCAAACGGCCAGGCAATCCACAAGGCAGATCCCTGCGCATATCGCACCCAGCTGGTTCCCGAGACCTCCAGCGTGATCTGGAAACAAAACAACTACACCTGGAACGATAAGGCTTGGTTTACACGTAACGGAAAGAAGGATCCCCTGAAGAGCCCAGTGAATATCTATGAATTCCACATGGGTTCCTGGAAGCGTAAGGACGACGGCACGCTGTACACCTATGCCGAAATCGCCCCCATGCTGGCGGATTATGTGAAAAACATGGGCTTTACCCATGTGGAGGTCATGCCGCTGGCGGCCTATCCCTACGATCCCAGCTGGGGCTATCAGGTTACCAATTACTATGCACCCACTGCTCGCTACGGTACACCTGATGATCTGAAGGTTTTTGTGGATACGCTGCATCAGGCAGGTATCGGCGTGCTGCTGGACTGGGTTCCCGCCCATTTTCCTAAGGACCAGTACGGTCTGTATGAGTTCGATGGCACCTGCTGCTACGAGCTTTCTGATCCGGCCATGAACGAGCATCCCGACTGGACTACCCGCATTTTTGACTTTGGCCGGCCTGAGGTCAAGAGTTTCCTGATCTCCTGTGCTGTATACTGGCTGAAGGAATTCCACTTTGACGGCCTGCGTGTAGACGCAGTCAGTTCCATGCTGTTCCTGGACTACAACCGGCCCAATTATAAGCCCAATAAGTTCGGCGGCCGTGAAAACCTGGAAGCCATTGACTTCCTGCGGCAGCTGAACGCGGCCTGCTTCGCGGTGCGCAGCGGTACCATCATGGCCGCGGAAGAATCCCACGCCTTCCCCATGGTCACCGGCCCCGTTGAGGACGGCGGTCTGGGCTTCCTGTTCAAGTGGAATATGGGCTGGATGAACGACACCCTGAAATATTTGAAGGAAGACCCCATCTACCGTAAGTTCCACCATGACAAAATGACCTTCCCCATGGCATATGCTTTCTCGGAGAACTTCATTCTGCCTCTGAGCCACGATGAAGTTGTCCACGGAAAGTACAGCCTGGTGAACAAAATGCCCGGTGACTATTTCTGGAAGTTTGCCAACCTGCGTCTGCTTCGTGGCTATCAGATGACGACTCCCGGCAAGAAGCTCAGCTTCATGGGCAACGAATTTGGCCAGTTCATCGAGTGGAACTTCAAGCAGGGGCTGGACTGGCTGCTGCTGGATTACGAGATGCACAAAAAAATGCTGGACTACACCCGGGATTTCAACCGATTCTATCTGGACAACCCCTGCCTGTGGGCTGATGACGGCAGCTGGAACGGCTACCAATGGGTGCAGCCGGATGACGCGGACAACGGCATTCTGGCCTGGCGGCGTATCGACCCCAGAACCAAACGGGAACTGCTGGTGGTGATGAATGTGACCCCGGTGACCCGGCAGAGTTTCCGCCTGGGCGTGCCCAAGGCAGGTGTTTACGAGCCGGTGCTGTGCTCGGATGACCTCAAATACGGCGGTACCGGCAGCATTCCCGGCGAAGCAAAGGCCGAAAAGGTCAGCTTCCGGGAGTATGATTATTCCGCCTGCTTCCACATCGCCCCCATGTCCATTACCGTCTTTAAGCGGAAAACGGCGAAGAAAACCGCCGAATAAATCATGCGTAAGCAAATGTAACCCACATTTTATATAAGGAGCAATGATCATGTATTTTCAGAAAAAACGCGTAATTGCCATGCTTCTGGCAGGCGGCCAGGGCAGCCGCCTTCACGTCTTGACCCGCAAGACCGCAAAGCCCGCTGTCCCCTTTGGCGGTAAGTACCGCATCATTGACTTCCCTCTTTCCAACTGCGTCAACTCTGGTATTGATACCGTGGGTATTTTGACCCAGTATCAGCCTCTTGAGCTGAATGAATACATCGGCAACGGCCAACCTTGGGGACTCAACAAAACCCATAGTTGTGCCCAGGTTCTGCCCCCT
>JAZRBW010000107.1:0-5374 GCA_045635305.1 Faecousia sp.
CACTGCGAAAGTTCTGCGCCGGTGATTTCGATGCGGAATTTGTGGCGGAAGCACTGCTGACCTGGACGGTGTCCGGCAGGACATTTGAGGAGATCTTTGGCATGCTTGAAAAGCTCTTTTGACGTGCCGCCATATCCGTAGTTTTTTGGGCTGCACGGTGTGCAGCCCAATTTTTATGAAAAGGAGAAATGTACCATGTCCAGCTTTGAGAATCTGAGAATCGTCGATAACTTCTACCAGACCTCCCTGTTCTTCCCTATGCCCACCGTGGTCATCAGCACCCTGTGCGAGGATGGCTCCACGACACTGGGCCCCTACTCTCTGGTGCAGCCTTACTATGTGGCCGGCAAGGATTTTTACGCCATGCTGCTTTCCTGCCGCAACTCTTCCAACACCGCCCAGAACATTCTGCGCACCGGCAAATGCGCTATCAATTTTGTAGACGACAAGCCCAAGACCTTCAAAGAATGTGTCAAGCTCAGTTGGCCCGGCGACAAGCCGGAAGATAAGATGCCCCGCTGCAATTTCAAGCTGGAGAAGGGCCAGGCCGAGGGTGAACGCCCCATGGTCTTAAGCGACGCCATCCAGGTCATCGAGTGCACCTGGGTTCGGGAGCTGGACAACGCCCAGAACGACGCCCCCGGCAACCTCAACGGTTATGAGCCTCCCTACCACGATTTCAACGGCATCACCAGCAAATTCGGCGCCCACTTCATTCTGAAAGTCGATAAGATACTGATGAAGAAGAAGTACCATGACGCTATCATCAACGGTGTCCGGGCCCAGGATTTCCCCAACCTTCCCGTGGACTACGGCTACCGGGACTCCAAAAATTTCTGGTTCCACCGCAAGACCCGTATGCGCGCAGAGCTGCTGCCCATCCGCAAGCAGAGTCTGGACTCCGTCCGCTACGCCGCCGACCGGGCTGACGACAAGGTCAAGTTCACCGACGACGCCCTGGAAACCATTCTCAATGTGCCCCGTGTGTTCCTGCCACTGGTGCTCAAGGGCTGCGTGGAATGGGCGCGGGAAAACAACTGCGAGCTGATCACCGCTGCCGAGATGAAGATCATCAACGACAAGCGGTCCAAGGAAAAGAATAAAAAGTAAGGAGTTTTCATTATGGTGTTCCCTCTGAATTTCTGGCTGCTGTTCGGCATCTGTATGCTGGTCAGCGCCATCGGCTTCAAGAACTACGTCTGGTTCATCTCCCTGGGCTATGGCTTCTCCATTGCCGCGCAGGGCGCAGCCATGCTGATCCTCTACGGTCAGAACCTAACCATCGGCACAATTATTTGCAGCGTTCTGTTCATCCTCTACGGCTGCCGTCTGGGCGGTTATCTTGCCTACCGGGAACTGAAAAGCGGCTCTTCCTACAAGAAGAACATGGTGGGCGAAATCAAGGACGGCAAAACTGTTCCCATGGGTGTCAAGATCGCCATCTGGGTCACCTGTGCTGTGCTGTATGTCACCCAGATTGGCGGCGTATTCTACCGCATGGAAAACCATGCCTGTGACAACATCTTTGTCTATATCGGTGCCGGCATCATGTTGCTGGGTGTCAGCCTGGAAACCGCTGCAGACATCCAGAAAAACGCCGCCAAAAAGGTCAATCCCCGTCGTTTCGTGGATACCGGCCTGTATCGCATCGTTCGCTGCCCCAACTACTTGGGCGAAATGATCTTCTGGACCGGCGTACTGGTCAGCGGCATCGGTGCTGTATGCGGCTGGCAGTGGATCGTGGTGGCCATCGGTTATGTTGGCATTATCTTTGTCATGTTCAGCGGCGCCCGCCGTCTGGAAATTCGCCAGGACAAGAACTACGGCAATGACCCCGAATACCAGAAATACGTAAAGACCGTGCCCATCCTGGTGCCCTTCATTCCGCTGTACAGCGTGAAAAAGCACAAGTGGCTGGCCGCCTGACCCCAACATTTATTATAGAACCACAATATACGCCCCTGCCGTCGTCGGCAGGGGCGTTTTCATATCTTAGTTCGCTGCCCAGGCTTTGCAGGTGGCAACAGTCTTCTGGGGGCTGTGGGCCCACTCGTCAGCGCCGATGTTCTTGCAGGCTTCCGCGGACACGGGAGCGCCACCGATGATGACCTTGCAATCCAAACCGGCAGCCTTGATGGCCTCCACAGTCGCCTTCATGGAGTCCAGTGCCAGGGTCAGCACGCCGCTGAGCGCCACGATCTTGATGCCCTCCGCCTTAGCAGTGTCCACAACCTTCTGGGCAGGGCAGTCGATGCCCAGGTCCAGCACATCAAATCCATTGGCTTCCAACATGGAACGGACAATATTCTTGCCGATGTCATGCAGATCGTCCTTGACGGTGCACAGGATCATACGGATCTTGTTGCCGGTGGACTCCGCGCCAGCCAGGTAGGGCTTCAGCACTTCTACAGCATCGGTCATCAGCTCGCCGGCGTAGATCAGATCTCCCACGAAATATTCGCCCTCTTCAAACAGCTTGCCCACGGTGTCCATACCCTTCTGACAGGCTTCCATGGCGGCATTGGCAGCCTCAACACAGTCCACAGACTCCAAAATTTCCTTAACGGTATCCTCGTCCAGTTCACCCATGGCGACGGCCAGGTTTTCAAAATCCATCATAATCTGTAATCTCCTTTACTTTTTCTGTCCAAACAGGCCCTTGCGATAGGCCCGGTTATACTTTCTGCCGCCCTTGTCAGCCATACGAAGCGCTTCGCAGGCATAGATGGTGCCCATCATATCGGCGCTGCAGGGATCCATAATAGCGCTGTCCAGCCCGGCCGCCATGGCATAGGCCATGCAGTTCATATTCACATACTTGCGGGCCGGCATTTCAAAACTGATATTGGAAATGGCACCGGTAACCTTGACCTCTGGGGCGTAGGCGTGAATACTTTCAATGCAGTAAGTAAAATCCTGCATGGCACTCGGCATGGTCGCCAGGGCCATGACGCAGGGATCAATATGCAGCTGATTCAGCGCCACACCGTACTTGACCGCCTTGTCAATAATCCGCTTGGCGATGTCCACTTTCTTCTTGGGATCAGCAGGAATACCGTCCTGGTCGCAGGTCAAGCCCACCACTTCCCAGGACGTTCCGGCAATGAGGGGGAAAATGGTTTCACACTTATCGCCCTCTTCGTTGACAGAATTCACCATGCCGGGCTTTCTAAGATGCCCCTCTTCGATGATTCGAGCCAGCAGCCTGGCGTTGGGAGAATCGATGCACAGCGGCACATCGGTGGCCCCCTGCATCAAGCCGATGAGCCACACCATGGTGTCATACTCGGTCTCCGTAGCCGTAGAGGGCGCGCAGTCCAGGAAATTGGCACCGGCATTTGCCTGGGCGATCGTTCGCTCAATGATCAGCGCTTCATTCTTCTGCGCAATGGCCTGCTGAATGGAAGGAATGGCGCCATTGATTTTTTCACCAATGATGATCATAGGAAATGTCCTTTCTTAAATGGTAAGCTAAATTGTTGTTTACCAGATTTAGGTCATTGCGAACCAGTGCGCACACTGGTGTGGCAATCCCCCGGATTATGGGGAATTGCTCCGAAATCCTGTGCCGAAAACCTTTGGGGATTGCCACGTCGCCGCCTTTTGGCGGCTCCTCGCAATGACAGTTCTTTCGTTACCATTTCTAAGGTAAACAACAATTTATCGTATCAGCCGTCGGTGAGGATAGTCAGCAGCAGGCGCATCATCTTTTCCCGCATAGGGCCAAAGTACCAGGGCACCAGCTTTTTCATCAGCTTCTGATAACCTTCCGGATAACGCTTGAATTCATTTTTCATAATCAGCACCTCACAGCTTGTAATTGCTTACAAAGTCACAGACGGCCTTATAATTTTCCCGCTTGGCATCGTTGCGGTAGGAAAGCATTTTGCCCTCGGAGAGGATAAATCCGCCCTCCCTGCCCAGCTCATCGCACAATCGCTTGGTATAGGCCACACATTCTTCAGGGGTACCGTTTGCCAGCATTTCGGTGGTCAAGCCGCCCATAATGCACACATTGGGCAGTGCCTGGCGGAACTCGAAGGGATCATCCTGCTCGATATGGAAGGTCAGCACGCCCTTGGGATAATCCTTGAAATATTCAGCAAAGCGCAGAATGCTGCCTTCGGTGAAGATGCGGATGTTCATACCCTTCTCGGCGTAAGCATCCAGCAGCTGCTTCAAATGGGGCCAGTAGAATCGCTCAAACTGCTTTTTGTTCATCACATTGTGGGCCAGCATCAGGATGGAAGAATCGAAGCAATACTTGTAGTTGGGGCCCTTGCCGTTCTTGATCTTCTCAATGGCAGGCTTGATCCGTTCTTCATCCCAGCGATCGATAAACGCTTCGATGGCTTCCGGATTGCGGCGCATCGCAACGCTGAGCTGCTGAATGCCCAGCAAATTAGAAAACAGTTCCTCAATGCCCAGCACGATGGCACCGCTCATAGGATTGTTGGGAGAAAGACTGGGCAGACCATACTTTTTGCCGGTGATGCCCGCCATGTGCAGGATGTACTTGGTGTAGGTCATGTACTCTTTGAAGGTCTTTTTCCAGACATCCAGCCCCTTTTCATCCCAGCTTGCGCCGTACTTCTTGGGAAGGATCACTTCCCAGGCATATTTTATGGGGTCATCCAGATACTGCTGCAATGTTTCCACCGTGCAATGGGCATGGTCGTGGATGCCCACCACATTTTCGTCGTAGTAATAATAGCCACCCTCGCCAAAGGCTTCTGTGACGGTAAACTGATTGCGGATACCCACATCCATCAATCCGTCAACGGGATAGCGGTCCAGGAATTTCACAACGGAATCTTCCAGTACATCGAAATTGGTCATAGCCTCCGTCAGGTTATAGCCTGCATCAAAGACCTTCCAGGTAACCACATTGGCAAAATGGGGAATCCGTTCTGTCTTCTTGAAATTGGCTGCGTCACGGTACAGCTGCACACGGGATGCCTTCAACTCTTTTGCGTTCATGTACACCTCTCCTTTTGTGAACGTGTTCAGTATAAAGATACCATTTTTTGCAAATGGTGTCAATGCCGCCGAAAAACTTTGTATATATGCACTTTCCGGATACAAAAAACTTATGCGTTTTGCCCATGGAAACCCATCCCATCTTCTGCTATAATATGGCTAATAAATTGGGATTTATCGCACACCTTGCGGTGTGCTGTAGGGAACGCTGTCCTCAGCGTTCCGAAACAATTTAGGGGGTTCGATGCCCCCTAAATCGTTAACTTGCATCAAAAAATGCCGCTTCGCGGTCGGAACGCTGAGGACAGCGTTCCCTACGAAGTATACAAAACGCAGCGATAAACGAAAATTTGAAATATTGCTTCAAGAAAACCGCCTGACCCGGATGGGGTCA
>JAZRBW010000108.1:0-26681 GCA_045635305.1 Faecousia sp.
ACTAGCAACAACTGGGCTATTACTTTGCTGATCTTCAAATCTGTCCGGACTTGATTTCTCCAAGCAAAAAGGACATCCTAGCGGATGTCCTTTTTGCTTGGAGGTACCGCCCAGATTTGAACTGGGGAATGAGAGTTTTGCAGACTCTTGCCTTACCGCTTGGCCACGGTACCATCTATGAAAACAGGAACGCGGTTGCGTTCCTATTTTATTTGATTGGTGCGGGTGACGGGGCTCGAACTCGCTACCTCCACCTTGGCAAGGTGGCGCTCTACCGGATGAGCTACACCCGCATCTCGGCTCCCGAAAGGGAACCGTGGTGCCTCCGGTCGGAATCGAACCAACGACACGTGGATTTTCAGTCCACTGCTCTACCGACTGAGCTACAGAGGCATATCGTGGAGAGCAGAGCTCTCCACAATCCTTATGGCGACCCCGAACGGACTCGAACCGTCGACCTCCAGCGTGACAGGCTGGCGTGCTAACCGACTGCACCACAGGGCCAAATTGTGGTGGGAACAACAGGGCTCGAACCTGTGACCTCCTGCTTGTAAGGCAGATGCTCTCCCAGCTGAGCTATGCTCCCATACCGCTTTTGGTGCTCCGCACCTCAGCGACGTGGATTATTATACACACAAAGATGCCATTTGTCAAGCACTTTTTTTGAAAAATTCACAAGAATTTTGCAACCCGGTTTCCCTGTGCGTTTCCAGGAAAACCGGGCAAAAATCATACTTTTTTCAGCAATTCCGCAATATCATTCGGCGTGAAGCGATACACTTCGTCGCAGAACTGGCATTCTACAGGAAAGGCTTTTCCCTCATTCATGATCTCGGTCAGTTCTTCCCTGCCAATGCTGATCAGGGCCGCTTCCACCCGGTGGCGATTGCAGTAGCACTTGTAGCAAACCGGCTCATTTTCAAAGAACAGCACACCCAGGTCACCGCAAACTTCCGTCAGGATTTCTTCAGGAGTCAAACCCTTTTCCAGCATTTTGGTCACGGCACCGGCCCGCTTGATGCCGGCTTCCACGGCATCGATGACCTCATCCGGTGCACCGGGTAGCAGCTGCACAAGATAACCGCCGGCTACCTTCACGGAGCAGTCACGATCCACCAGTACACCCAATGCGCAGGCGGTGGGGGTCTGCTCGGAGTGGGCAAAATAGGCAGTCACATCGTCACCGATCTCGCCGGACACCAGAGGCGTGGAACCGATATAGGGTTCCTTCATCTGCAGGTCGCGGATAACTGTAATCGTGCCGTCTGTACCCACAGTCGCGCCCACATCCAACTTACCGGGGAACTTTTCCACCAAGGGTACATTGGGTTCAGTGACGGTGCCGCGGACATTGCCCTCCGGATCGGACACCACGGTAATGGTGCCGATGGGGCCACCGCCCCGGATCTGCAGGGTCATGGAGCCGTTTTCCACCTTCTGCATATTGCCCATCATGGAGGCGGCCGTCAGGCAGCGGCCAAAAGCCGCGGTAGCATTCGGGGTGGTGTGCTGGATCTCGGCGGCCCGGCGCACCATTTCAGTCGAACGGATAGCAACAAATTTCACAAAGCCATCCATGGTCATACCCCGTACTAAATAGTCATTCATTTCAATTTTCCCTTTCTCGCGCTGAAATAGATGCGCTGCTCCCCTTCCCCGGGAGCTTCCAATTTCCCGTCGGCATAGACCCGGATGCGGGTAAAGCCGGCAGCTTTTAAGTATTCGGTCAGCTGCTCTGCGGTGTAGGCATATTCTTTGTGTTCCTCAAAAGAGCGATGCCACACATTTCCCTGTCGCTGGAACAGGTCCATGCCATAGGAGCAGATGTTGGTTTCTTCATCGAATTCGCCCCGCCAGACGCAGAAAACATCGTCATCCTCGTCCAGAAATACCTGCCCATCCATGGCACGAAGCTTTTCAGGTGTATTCACATCGAAGATGAAGATGCCACCGGGATTCAGAGCCCTGTAGACCCGCCGGATGGCCTCTTTGCAATCTTTCGGGTCCAGGATATAGTCCAGGCCGTCCAGAGCGCACACGGCCATGTCCACGCCCCTGGGCAGAAACAGTTCCTGCATGGGCTGACAGACGAACATGGGCATATTTTCCTGATCACAGGCACGCTGCTGGGCCACGGTGAGCATTTCCTCAGACATATCCACACCGATGACCCGGTAACCCATACGGGACAGGATCAGTGCCACAGAACCTGTGCCGCAGGCCAAATCCACAGCATTTCTCGGTTTGAGATTCTCTTTCTTAATGATCTCATGATAAAAAGCAACGATGGCCTCATAGTCCACATCATTGGTCAGCCGGTCATAGCTGGCTGCCAGAGCATGATAGGCATTCATTTCTTCACCTTCCTTGGTAAGATAAGCCAAAAAGCGTCCCGGGCAGGTGTCTGCCCGGGATCGTGTCGTTCATAGCTTAGCGGCGGAACAGGCTGAAGATCTCGTCAACATCGTTGTTGTCGTTCTTCAGGCCGGCAGCAACACCGGGTTCTGCCTTGGCAGCTGCGGGCTTTTCCTCGAAGCCGGTAGCAATAACGGTAACGCGCATCTCATCCTCAAACTCATCGGAGGAAGTAGCACCGAAGATAATGTTAGCATCGGGATTGGCATTCTCCTGCACGATACCGGCAGCAGTTTCCACATCGTCCAGAGTCAGCTCAGAAGAACCGGTAACATTGACCAGAACACCGGTAGCGCCGTTGATGGCGGTTTCCAGCAGGGGGCTGGAAATAGCAGCCAGCGCAGCCTGCTCAGCCTTTTCACGGCCACTGGCAGTGCCAACACCCATATGGGCACGGCCTGCGTCCTTCATAACAGCGGAAACGTCAGCAAAGTCCAGGTTGATGATGACGCGATCAGAGTAGCCGACCAACTCAGCAATGGAAGTAACGGCCATCTTCAGCACATCGTCAGCGATACCGAATGCGTTGGCAAAGGTGATCTTCTGGTCAGTAACATACTTCAGGCGGTCATTAGGGATGACGAACAGGGAGTCCACCTTGTCGTGCAGCTGGGCAATGCCGGCTTCGGCCTGACGCATACGGTTTGCGCCCTCAAACTTAAAGGGCTTTGTCACAACACCAACGGTGAGAATGCCTGCCTCGTGAGCCAGGTCAGCCACGATGGGTGCTGCACCGGTACCGGTACCACCGCCCATACCGGCAGTAATAAACACCATATCAACGCCTTCCATCACCTTTGCGATGGCAGCGCGGGATTCCTCAGCGGACTTCTGGCCGATCTCAGGCTTGGAACCTGCGCCCATGCCGCCTGTCAGCTTTTCACCGATCTGGATCTTGTTTGTGCAATTGGACTTGTTCAGGTCCTGCTTATCGGTGTTGACGACGACAAAGTCTACGCCTTCCACACCGGCCTCGATCATACGGTTGACAACATTGTTACCGGCACCGCCGATACCAATGACCTTAATTTTTACTACGCGCTCCTGAAAATCAGCCATAATATTTCCTCCTGTATGTGCTTTCGCAGTAAATATACCCAATTTCTGCGATAATTTCATTCGTACTAGTTTATTCTATCCCGAAATTTTCATTTGGTCAATAGAAATTCTAATTTTTTCCCAACTTTTTTTACGGTTAGTCTGTGAAAGGAATACAAGGAATCGTGATTCCGCTGCTGAGGTCAGCAACCGAAGATGCATCGAGAATGCCGGTCTGGTATTGGCTTGCCTTGTCAATGGCACCCTTAACAGCCGCGATCTTATTTTCCAGATAGCTGTTGTCTCCCAGTTTGACCTGATAGCGGTTATCATATCGGAATTCCAGTGTCTGCAGCTTGGCTACATTCACGGAAGTAACCTTATCGAACAGTTCATTGGCTTCCAGCTGCTGCAGAATTTGCAGAGCCGTTGCCAATCGGTCGGCACCTGTAACAGAGCCCTCTCCGGTTTCTGCCGCCACTGCGCTCTGTCCTACGACAGGATTCGACAGCTTGATGCCTTCAATTTTTGCACAGTTTCCGGCATCCGCTACATTGACCTGCTCGGTCAAGCGGCCCTCGGCAGTCATCAGCCACCAGGTACCGTCCTCCGCTTCCACGCTGTAGACCGCCAATGCTTCCTCTACGATAATGTGCACTGTACCGGGAAGTTCGATCTCAAAGCGTACCGACTTCACATAAGGCAGGGCATCGATGATCTTGCTGCTGGCACTGGCCCGTCCGAAGAAAAGCAGGCTGTCACCTTCCTCAATACCGGATGCCTCCGCGATGGTCCATTCGGAGTAACGCTGTGCACCGGATACTGTGACCGTCTTTACATTAAAGAAAATGGAAAGACCCAGAAAAATCGCAAAGGCTACCGCCGCTATGGTCAGGATATTCAGCACCAGACGGCTGCGGTTGAACTCCTTGGCCGGCGTATACACCACATCCGGTGCGTTTTTCTTTTGTTTGACTTTGCGGCGATCTGCATTTGCACCGCGTTTTCTTTCGTTTGCTGCCATAGCTACCTCCTCAGCGCCCGGCACAGAGCTGCTCGATCATATCGCAAATCCGTTCTGCCGAATCCAGAATGACAGACTGCCGCAATGTGGCCGACATCCGGGAAAGCCGATCCGGATCGGCCAATAATTCCGTAACGGTGTCGTATATCTTTTTACCCATATCCGGCTGCTCCGGCAGCATCACCGCGCCGCCACGCTGGGCAAGAATACGGGCATTTTTTGTTTGGTGATCGTTGGTTACATTGGGAGAGGGAATCAAAATACAGGGCGTGCCGGAAGCACCGATCTCATTACAACTGGAAGCACCGGCACGGCTGATAACCACATCCGCAGCCGCCATCACTACAGGCATATTATAAATGTACTCTTTCACTTCCACACCGCAGCCTTCCGGCAACTCTACACCGATGGAGCGCATATGCTCCGGCATCCACTTATAGCCGGCAGTACCTGCCGAGTGGATATGCTGGAAGGGAAAACCTGCCTCCTGCTCCAGCTTCAGCATATCGGAAACCGCATAGTTCATATCCCTTGCGCCCAGACTGCCAAATACAGATACCACCAGCGGACGGTTGTCCAGGCCCAGTGCCTTGCGGGCTTCCTGCTTTTGATTCAGGATAAACTCCTTGCGAACCGGCATGCCTACCACCTCCACCTTCTCGGGGTGGCGGTAGAACTGGGCGCTTTCTTCAAAGGTGACCAGGGTTTTGTCGGCCCGGTTTGCTGCCAGCTTGGTGGTCAGGCCGGGAACAGCGTTCGCTTCATGCACGCAGGTGGGTATCCCCATGGAGCTGCCGGCATAAAGTGTCGGAAAGCTGGCATAGCCACCGGTGCCAACGATCACGTCAGGTTGAAAATCCTTGAGGATCCGCTTGCATTCGCTGACAGCCGTCAGCACCTTGCCTACGGCCTTTACATTCCACTTTAACGCTTTCCATGTACGGCGGCGGGACAAGCCGGCACAGCGGATACAGCGCAGCGAATAGCCGGCTCTGGGCACCAGTTTTTCCTCCATGCCACCCTCGGAACCAACAAAAAGAATATTGCAGTCCGGATGACGCTCCTTCAGGAGATTCGCCACCGCAATGGCAGGGTTGATGTGGCCGCCGGTACCGCCACAGGTAAATATCACATTCATAGGAGTCCCTCCTGTTGCTTTGGTAAGTTTCGTTGTCTGGAAATGCTCAATAGAATGCCCATTTCCCCCAAATTGACCGCCAGGGCGGTGCCACCGTAGGAAAAGAAAGGCAAGGCAATGCCGGTAGAGGGCAAAAGATTGGTAACAACACATAGGTTCAGCACTGTCTGGACAGCAATTAAGGTAATCAGTCCGGCAGCCAGCACCGTGGAAAAACGGTCCCATGCCTGCAGCGCAATGCGGTAGCCGCGGCAAATGACAAAGCCAAACAGCGCCATAATCAGCACTGCGCCCACAAGACCCAGTTCCTCGCAGACCACCGCGAAAATATAGTCGTTATACTGAAACGGAAGATACAAATATTTCTGTCTGGACTTCCCAAATCCCAGTCCAAACAAGCCACCGGAACCGATGGCATACAGCGATTGGAGAATTTGGTATCCCGTATCGCCGGGATCCTGCTCCGGGTGCAGCCATGCCGTAACACGGTCACCGGCATAGCCCATAAAGCTGATGTAAATCAGCACAAACAGCGCTGCGCATCCGGCACCGGCCGCCAGCCATTTAGGACTTGTTCCGGCAACAAACATCATCACCACGCCTACCATGCCCATCAGCATAATGGCGGAAAGATGCTTTTCCAGCGCAAGCGGTATCAAAAGCCCCAGCATGGCGCAGCCAAAGCCCATTACACCGTAGCGAAACTGCTTTGCATCGCTGCCATAGTGTTTTGTCAGTCGCGCCAGCAGCAAAATCATAGCAAATTTTGCAATCTCCGACGGCTGAAACTGGATGCCGGCGATATTGATCCAGCGCCTCGCGCCGTTGACGGATTCGCCTGCCACCAATACCAGCAGCAAAAGCGCGATGCTGATGCCGTAAATCGGCCAGGCCCAGCGATACCAGACCTCTGCCGGAATCCTGCTGAACAACCACATACAGCCCAGTCCCAGCAGGGCGCATACCGCCTGTTTTTGCAGGTATTTTGTAGAGCTTTCGTAGCCGGTGTCGTATTCACTCTGGGCATAGCTTGCCGAATACAGCAGGATAAGGCCCACCGCCAGAAGCAGCAGCACCAGCACCTGAAAGGGATAATCCACATTTGTCTGCGGCAAGGCGTTCCCCTGCCGCCGGTCCTCCTTGGCGTGCGATAATCGCTTCGCAGCCATAGGATGCTCCTTTCAATCAGGAAATCAGTCCGGTAATGCCGAACCAGGCAATCACGCACATGACCGCGCTGATTGCAGCAAACACGATCACCACCTTGACTTCCTTCCAGCCGCACATTTCAAAATGGTGGTGGATGGGGGCCATCTTAAACAAGCGCTTGCCGTGGGTCAGCTTGAAATAACCCACCTGCAAAATAACGCTGACGGTTTCGCAGATATACACAAAGCCTACAAACAGCAGAATCAGCGGCATATTCAGAGCAAAGGCCATACCGCAAACGATGCCGCCCAGGAACAAGCTGCCGGTGGCGCCCATAAAGACCTTTGCAGGATGCCAGTTATAGAACAGGTAAGCAATCAGTCCGCCCACTAAGCAGGCAGGCAGCAAGGCAAGATCCCACTTTTTCAGTGCGATGCAGGCAGCTGTAAAAAATACCATAACAGGCACAGTCACACTGCTGCTCAGGCCATCCACACCGTCAGTCAGATTTACCGCGTTAACACAGCCGACGATAACAAACATGGCGAAGAAAATATACACCATGGGATGAATTTCAAACTGCACATTGAAGAAAGGAATGTACAGCACGGTCTGCAATGTGCCCTGCAGATACAACAGATACAGGTACAGCGCAGACACTGCCATTTGCAGCAACGCCTTCTGGATGGCCGTCAAACCCTCATTTTGCTTATGCTTGAGCTTGCACAAATCATCCACCATGCCCACTGCGCCAAAGCACGCACCCAGCACAAACACATAGAACACCGAATATTCCTGCATGGCAGGGATGCTGAACAACAGGCACAGCAGTGTGCCGAAAATGAACATCAAGCCACCCATCATGGGTGTTCCGGATTTGTAGTTATGCCAAATAGGACCCTCAGCCAGAATAGACTGCCCCGCTTTCAGTGCCCGCAAAATAGGCAGAAGCAGATAGCCCAGGCCGCCTGTCAGGCCACAGCAGACAACGCCCGTTACGATTACTCTTAACATTGGATTTTCCTCCGCTTATGTTTCTTCTTTCAAAAATGCCTCCAGCACCAGCTCCATGTGCATTCCGTGACTGCCCTTAAACAGCACCACATCCCCATGGGACGCCAGGGTTTTCAGCCTTTGTGCCATAACCTGTCGGTCATCAAAAATCTCGCAATTACCCCCGGCACCCCGTGCAACAAAGGCTGCATGGGGACCATAGGCCATTGTGATGTCCGCATTCTGCGCCGCAATGCGACCCACTCTTTCGTGCTCTGCCGGTGCGCAGTCACCCAGCTCCAGCATATCGCCAAGGACGGCAATTCGACGGCCGCTGCGCTTACCCAGCACCGCCAGAGCAGCGGCCATGGATTCCGGGCCGGCGTTGTAGCAATCCTTAATGATGGTCATACCCTTTGCTTCAAAGATTTCCTGACGACCCTCCATGGTTTGGAACGCGGCCAGGCGCTGGGCAATGTTTTCGGGGCTGATACCCATGTGAAGACCCACACTGACGGCAGCCAGGCTGTCGGACACGTAATGCATACCCTCCAGCGGCAGCTTCACCTGAAACTGCTTTGGGCCGTTACAGACAGTATAGCCAATCGTGGCGTCCTGCTCAGCAATATCTTTGGCAAGGACCTGGCAGTTATCTCCCGTACCAAAGCGAAGGGTCTCATGGGAAGGCACCCATGCGCCCAGCAGATCATTATCGCCATTGACAAACAGGGGCGCATCGTTTGCCATACCCTCCAGAATCTCCAGTTTGGCTTGGAGAATGCCCTCACGGGAACCCAGATGCTCGATGTGCATGGTACCCACATTGATGATGACGCCCACATCAGGACGCGCGATGTTCGAAAGGTAGGCAATTTCCCGGAAGTGGTTCATGCCCATTTCCAGCACCGCAACCTGGGTAGTATCCGGCATAGCAAGGATCGCCATAGGCATACCCAGATCGTTATTGAAATTGGCCGGGGTCTTGCTGACCCGGTAGCTTCCCTCCAGCACGGTGGCGATCATTTCCTTGGTGGTGCTTTTGCCCACGGAACCGGTAACGCCTACTACTTTCATGCCGATGCGCTGCCGCTCCCCGGCTGCGATTTTACCCAAAGCGGTGCGGGGGTCATCTACGATGATGGCCGGCACGCCAGCCGCACAATGCTTGCACAGCACGGCCGCAGCCCCTTTTTCCATGGCGGTACCAATAAAATCATGACCGTCACGCACACCCTCCAGCGCGATAAACAACTGTCCGGGCAACAACTTCCGTGTGTCATTGTTGGCGCCCAAAAATGTTACATTTTCAAATTCCGGAGCTACCTTTCCACCGCACCAGTCGGCAGCTTGACGAAGGGTAATGATGCCCATACGCTTTCCTCATTTCTGCAGGTACTCAGCCACGACCTCCCGCTCATCCAGGTGGTACTTCACACCCATGATCTCCTGATAGGTTTCGTGGCCCTTGCCTGCAAGGACTATTATATCATCTTTTTCGGCGATGTCCATGGCATAATGAATCGCATCTTGTCGTTTTTCAACAATTTTGTAATTTTTTGCGTCGCCAAGACCCTTTACGATGTCGCAAATGATGGCGCCGGGGGCTTCTGTACGGGGATTGTCGGAGGTGATGACCGCAAGGTCAGCAATATCCACACCGATCTTGCCCATGATGGGACGCTTGATGGGGTCACGGTCACCGCCGCAGCCAAAGACAGCGATCAGCCGTCCCTTGCAGAAATCCCTGACAGAAGACAGCACATTTTCCAGACCGTCAGGCGTGTGGGCATAGTCGATGAGCACGGTGTAGGGTTTGCCGGGCGTGGGCACCACCTCTACCCTGCCCTTCACGCCTGCAACATTCTTCAGCACCTCGGCAGATTCCCGGAGGGAAATGCCCAACTGCAGGGCAATACCCAGCACGCTCAGCACATTATAAACCGTAAACTTGCCGGGGATCGGTACGGAGATCTCCGCACTTTCTTCGCCGCAAATGGCAGTGAAGCAAATGCCATCGGACTTCATGACCACATTTTCCGCACGCAGTTCTCCCTTACCCTGGACAGAAGTGGACAGGACGGGCACCTTGCAATGGGCGGTCAGTCGGTCTACCCAAGGATCATCGGCATTGACAACAGCCTTATCACAACGCCCGAAGAGGATCGCCTTAGCATCGCAATAGCTTTCCATGGTCTTGTGGAAATCAAGATGATCCTCTGTCAGATTGGTAAAGGCAGCAACATCAAAATGGATGCCTGCCACACGATCCAGTTCCAACGCGTGGGAGGACACCTCCATCACCGCATAGCTGCAGCCCGCATCCCGCATCCGGGCAAAGAGTGCCTGCAGTTCGATGCTTTCAGGGGTGGTGCGGTCGGTTTCCAGAATTTCATCACCAATGTGATTTTCCATAGTGCCGATCAGACCCACCTTGGCATTCTTTGCCTTCTGCAGAACCTGCTTGAGAAGCCAGGTAGTGGAAGTCTTGCCGTTGGTGCCGGTGACACCGATCATAGTCATGCTTTCAGCGGGACGGCCATAATAGTTGGTGCCGATGATGGCCAGGGCATAACGGTCAGAGGAAACCAGCACATAGGGAATATCCTGATGGGGTTTCTTTGCGGTAATCACGACAGCCGCGCCCTTTTCCATCGCCATAGGGATGAAACGATTGCCATCAGCGGCAAATCCCGTCACAGCAACAAACAGGGAGCCCTCCCGCACCTTGCGGGAATCACTGGTAACATAGGCAATGTCCATGTTCAAATCAGCGTTCACTTCCAGAGGGGTTATGCCATGCAATAATTCATTCAGCTTCATAGGTATTTCTCCTTAGTTGCGGATGGTTGTATCCGTAAATGTCAGTTGTATGGTTGTGCCCACAGCCACTTCCGTGTCCGGAGCAATGCTTTGATTGGTAACGATCACACTGGGGCTCACCGTTTGATTTCCCTCAACCAGAATGTATATTCCCAGTTTTCCGGCGGCATCACTGGCAGCCTGCCGGGTCATGCCGGCAAAATTGGGCACTTTCACCGTTTCCGTTCCCGGTTTTTCACCAAGATACAGCATCACTTCACTGCCCCATGGTACGGATCGCCCCGCCGCCGGAATCTGTCCGGTGACCCCATCCGCGTCGCCCACCATTTTCACCTTCAGGCCCAAAGCTTTGAGCTGTTTTTCTGCTTCCTTGGCACTCAGACCGGAAAGGTCGGGCATGATGACGGCTTTCCCGGCAGCATCCTCTTGCGAAAATGTCTGCTCCACCCCAAGATAAGGCAGGATGTCCGACAGCACCGCACCTACTGTAGGCGCCGCCATCACACCGCCGGAAATATAGATACCCGTTTGCCGGGACGGTGTATCCAGCGCCACCAGTACAATATACTGCGGATCGTTCATAGGCGCAACCCCTACAAAGGACACGATTTTATCCAGTGTAGGCTTGCCGTTTTCGTCTAAAATGTCTATTTTTTCGCTTGTACCCGTCTTTCCACCGATGGAAAAGCCGGCGACAGACGCATTTTTCGCAGTTCCTTCCGTCACAACAGACTCTAAAAGGCCGCACATGATTTTGGAGGTTTCCTCAGAAATAACCTGGCGGACCACAGTTGGCTCCTGTTTGAGAACGGTATTGCCATTGGCATCTATGGCTTCAGAAACAATGTAGGGCTCCATCAGATACCCGCCGTTGACTACTGCCGAAATGGCACGCACCAGCTGCAAAGGGGTCAATTTGAAGGTCTGGCCGAAAGAACCGGAGGTCAGGGAGGCTGTTCCCCACTTATCGGTATCGGTTACCAGTTCCTTGGCAAAAAACACGCCCTTACTCTCACCGGACAGGTCGATCCCTGTCTTTTCCAGGATGCCGAAATTTTGGATGTATTCGTAAAAGGTCTCACCGCCCATTTTCAAAGCAATATGGGCAAAAGCAATGTTACAGGAATTTTGCAGTGCCTGCGCGGTGGTTTCGCTGCCGTGGCCTGCCGAGCGCCAGCAATGCAGCAACTGAGAACGGCCGGGGATCTGCTCCGCCCCTTTGCAGTAAAAATGATTGTTCAAGGTAATGGCTCCGCTGTCCAGCGCTGCCGCCATGGTCAGCACCTTGAAGGTAGAACCCGGCTCATAGCCATCGGAGATCACACGGTTGCGCCACTGCTTCAGACGGGCAGCCTGAAGAGCATCTTTGTAGGTTTGCAGGCCTTCTGTGTAGGCATCGCTCCCCTCGGGCAATCGCAGATAGTCCAACCGAAGCTGCTCAACAGCTTGGGCGGTATCTTGGTCATATATCTCCAGATAATTGTTCGGATCATAACCGCCGATGGTAGCCATGGCCAGTATTTCCCCGGTTTTGACATTCATCACGATGCCGAAAGCACCGTTTTGCACATCGTATTTGGCGATCGCTTCCTCCATCCGCTTTTCCAGGCAGGCCTGCACTGTGGCATCCAGGGTCAAAATCACATCGCAGCCCGGAATGGAGGAAACGTAGTTTTCATAGGAAAAGGGCATATCCATTTCATTGTTGCCCTTGGTGGTAATCACCTTTCCGGCAGTGCCGGCAAGGAAGCTGTTATAGGCAGCCTCAATGCCCTCACAACCGGTATTGGAGGCGTTTACAAAGCCAATCACCTGGCTGGCAAGACTGCCATACGGATAATAGCGCTGGGTACTGGGCTCCAGATGGATACCGGAGATGTCGTTTTCATTGATATAGCTGCGAATCTCGGCAGCCGTTTGACCATCCACATTGGCCGCCACCTGCTGATAGCGAAGCTTGGTGTTCTTTGCCAGCGATGCGATGCGTTCCGGGTCTGTGTCCAAAATCTCACCCAGTGCAACGGATATGGCAGTAATATCCTCTTGTGCCTGTTTCAGCTCATGGGGTGCCAGGTAAACGTTCTCCACACTGACCGAGCAGGCCAAAATATTCATATTCACATCGTAGATCGTTCCTCGCCTCGGGGCAACCGCGGTAGTGCGGGTTTGATTGCGTAAGGCCAGCTTTGCGTAGTATTCGTAATCCGTTACCATCAGCTGATACAACCGCAGTGCCGCCGGCACAAAAGCCAGCAGCCCCAAAATAGCCATAACCGCCACAATACGGTGATGCTGCCCCGTATCAAAACGGACTCTTTCGTAGCGTTTTTTCCGTTTGGCGTGATTTGCCATAGGCCTCCGACCTTCCATAAGATTTCAAAACTGGGCAGCAAGGGGTTGCCCTTACTGCCCAGTTCGCAGCTGCTATCTTAATCTTATGGGCCGGGACAGACATTATGCAAAAAGGCCAGCTAAAAAAGTAGTAATGGATTCCCACACAGACAACTGCTGTGTTTCCTGCTGGGGAAGCTGCACCTCGATCTGAATCTGATTGGCATTCTCCATGGGCACCATGCCAAGGGCATCGGCCACTTCTTCCACATATTCCAGATCGATATTGCTGTCAAAGGTCTGCTGGAGCTGTGCATTTTCCAACTGCAATGATGTGACATAGTCCTGCATCTGGCGGTTCTTCTCCTGGATGGCGGTATACTCGGCAAAGCCTGCCAGCAGCATAACCAACAGCACCACAGCCATCACGATACCGCAAATAGCCACAGGATCCACGGCAATCACCTTACGCTTGGCACGGCGACGCTGAGGTGCAGGTGCGGCAGAGGTTTTTTTCTGGGGCTGACGCTGAACCTTGCGGGCTGCGCTGCCGTCTACATAACAAAAAGGAACATACTGAATATCCGGCTGCATTGCCATGGTTGTCACTCCTTATCTTTCGTAATTACAATTTTTCACAGACCCGAAGCTTTGCGCTTCTGGCTCTGGGATTTCTTTCCAGTTCTTCCTCACCGGAAACAATGGGCTTGCGGGTAACGAGCTTTACGCGAGGCTTCTTTCCGCAGACACACACCGGGAAGTTTGGCGGGCAGGTACAGCCCTTGGCTGCGTCCTGCATTCCATTTTTCACAATACGGTCTTCCAGAGAATGGAAGGTAATAATGGCAAGCCGTCCACCGGGATTGAGGCAATCGATGGCATCGCGCATCACCTTTTCCACAGCGCCCAGCTCATCATTGACGGCGATACGAATGGCCTGGAAGCTGCGTTTTGCCGGGTGCTGCTTCTCTCTGAGGGCCGCGGCAGGCATGGCAGAACGGATGATGTCCACCAGTTCCAGAGTCGTTTCAATGGGCTTTTCCTCTCTGCGGCTGCAGATGGCTGCTGCGATTTTGGGAGCGTAACGCTCCTCGCCATAATCAAACAGGATTCTTCTCAATTCTTCGTAAGACCATTCATTGACCACTTGATAAGCGCTCAGGCTATCGCTGCGGTTCATGCGCATATCCAGAGGGGCATCCGCCATGTAGGAGAAGCCGCGCTCACCGTCGTCAAGCTGTGGAGAAGATACGCCCAAATCCAGCAGGATTCCGTCTACACCGTCGATACCCAGATCCTGTAAAACCTGCTTGATCTCACAGAAATTGGAATGGACTAAAGTCACATTGTCTTTGTAAGGATCCAGCCGTTCCCCTGCTGCTTTGAGGGCAACCCGGTCACGGTCAATGCCGATGAGCCGACCGGTAGTCAGTCGCTTTGCGATCTGGCTGGAGTGGCCCGCACCGCCCAGGGTGCCGTCCACATAGGTGCCGTCAGGCTGAATATTCAGGCCGTCAATGCACTCCCAAAGGAGCACAGACACATGATGAAAATCTGTCATAGACCGATCGCCTCCAAGGATGCCAACAGCTTTTCGGGGCTGAGGTTCTCTGCTTCAAAGGCTTCGTATTCCTGCGCGTCCCAGATCTCTGCCTGGCCCGCACGGCCAACGATCAGTACTTCCCGTTCGATACCTGCGTAGCCCAGCAAATTCTGCGTGAGGCTGAAACGGAACTGCTTGTCGGGGGTGCACTCAGCAGCGTTAATGAAAATCAGGCTGGCAGCGCCACTGCGCTGGGTGATGGACAACCTGTTGAAATTCTCGGTCATGGATTGCCAGTCAGCGGCGGTGTAAGCGGTCAGACATTTATGACCGCCGTTGAACCCGTAAGTCACGTAAAACTGCTCGCCCAGTTCGTCGCGCAGCTTTGCGGGCACAAACAGACGACCCTTATCGTCCATTTTTGCCGGGAATTTACCGATCATAACGTCTCACCTCCTCCATTTTACTCCACTTTACTGCCATTTTGCTCCACGTAATCACAGTATAACAACACTTTCCAAAAAAATCAATCTTTTTTTGCAAAAAATCCAAAATTTTCTGCAAAACTCGGCGAATTCTGTATTTTTGAACGGTTGTTCGATTATTTTATACATAACAAAAAATTTGTTCGTTTTCCAGTACCACCCGCAGCTTTTCCGGTTTTTCATCCTTTTCCAAAAGTGCTGATGCCAGCTTTGATTCCAGTTCCCGCTGAATCAAGTTGCGCAGCTGCCGCGCACCGCCCTCGCGCTTGCATTTACAGGCAAGGTAAGCGGGTAATTTTTGTGGCAGTTCCAGTTCCACCCCAAGGTTTTTTGCCCGCAGATCCAGTTGCGAAAGAAATTTTGCGGCGATTCTCTCCACGGATGCATCCGTGAGCGGCGAAAAATGGATCACTTGATCCAGCCGACCCAAAAACTCCGGAGAAAACGCCTGTTTCAGTGCCGCATCTGTTTCCCCTGCCCTGCCGGCAGGCTGAAAGCCCAGACCATCTCCCCGAACATCGCTGCCCACATTGGAAGTCATCACCACAATGGCATTTTTCAGGCTCACTTTGCGGCCGGTGGAATCTGTCAGTTCCCCTTCCTCCATGATTTGCAGCAGAATACCGGCCACATCCCGGTGTGCCTTTTCCAATTCATCAAAAAGAACAAGACAATAGGGTCTGCGGCGCACCGCTTCCGTCAGTTTACCGCCCTCCTCATAGCCTACATAACCGGGAGGCGCACCAATCAGCCGGGACACGGTTTGCTTCTCCATATACTCCGTCATATCCAATCGGATCATGGCCTCCTTGCTGCCGTAAACCTCCTCCGCCAAGGCACGGCACAGCTCCGTTTTGCCCACGCCTGTCGGTCCGGCAAGCAGCAGGCAGGCAATCGGACGGTTTTCGTCCCGAATGCCGGAAAATCCCCGACGAACTACCTGTGCAACGGCCGCTACAGCAGCCTCCTGCCCCATAACCCGGCTGCTCAATTGCTGTTCCAGTTCCAGCAGGCGCTGCCGTCTGTCGGCTGTCAGGCGGCCCACAGGGATGCCCGTTCGTTCCGACACCGCCCACGCAACATCAGCCGCCGTAACCGTTCTTCCGCCTCCTGCTTCGTTACGTTTAGCCGCCGTCTGTATTTGATCGCGCAGCTGCGCGGCAGTCTCAAACTGCTTTTCCCGTACCGCTTCATGGAGCGCCTGTTCCAGCTCCTTGCGGGATGCAGATGCGCTGCAGTACGATTCCTCCATGCGTGCACGAGCCGCAGCCTCGTCCACCAGATCAATGGCCTTATCCGGCAGGTGCAATTCCGGCAAATAGCGCATTGACAGCCGGATAGCCGACAGCAGAGCATCCTCTCCAATGGGGATATGGTGGTGCTGTTCCAGCCCCGGCTTCAGTGCCTGCAGGATCTGCATCGTTGTTTCTGCTCCGGGTGTCTCCACCGTCACTGGTCGAAAACGCCGTTCCAGTGCCGCATCCTTTTCGATATATTTCCGATACTCCGCAAGGGTGGTTGCGCCCAGAATCTGCAGTTGCCCCCGTCCGAGAGCCGGCTTAAAAATATTCGCCGCGTCAATGGCGCCTTCAGCAGCGCCGGCACCGACGATGGTGTGCATTTCGTCCACAAACAGAATCACATCGCCGCTGCGCTGGATCTCCGCCAGCACATCCCGCAATCGCTCCTCAAATTCGCCCCGGTATTTTGTACCCGCCACCAGGTTGGACATATTCAAGCTGACGAGCCGCTTTTCCTTCAGTTGCGGCGGCACATTTCCCAGTGCCATGCGCTGCGCCAACCCCTCTGCAATGGCAGTCTTACCCACACCGGGTTCGCCAATCAGCGCCGGATTATTCTTATTCTTTCGACAGAGGATGCTGATGACCATATCGATCTCCCGATCCCGGCCGATGACCGGATCCAGATTCACCGCCTTTGCCACCAGATCCTCACTGAACTGCTCCAGAAGCTTCGTATGCATTCCCTCCCTTTTCACCCTTATCGGGTCGTTTTTCCCGATCAACATTTTTTCCACTGTACAGCCAAACAGCATAGCTACGTCCACGCCGCACAGCGCAAGCATCTGACGGGCTGTAGTATTTTCCGTTCGGCACAGCGCAAGCAGAATGTGCGCCGCTTCGATTTGTCCGCTGCCGGCCTCTTTTGCGGCGCACTGCAGCAGCGCTGTCACTTCCGCAGAAAACCCCTGCCACAAAGGCATTCCTGCCTGACCCCGGCCATAGGAAATTTCTGTTAGATCCCACAGCAATTGTTCTCCGGCACCCAGCTCCCGCAGCAGTCTTCCCGGCCAGCCGGGACGCATCAGCAGTGCCAGCAGCAGGTGGGATGTACCCACAAAGCTGTGTCCCATGGCACGGGCGTTGGAAGCCGCCGTGGTTATGAGTTCTGCCGCATCCGGTGTATAGCGCATAGCACTCCCCTCCCATTGACGCCAATTCTCCCCTTGCTATCCAAAAAATATACGGAAATTTATGAAAATAGGAATTGCATTTTTCAAAATCCATGCTAGAATGAAGATAAGCTATCACCCATTGGTGGTACATAAAACATATGGAGGGAAATATCATGGCATACAAGATTACTCACGCTTGCGACAAGTGCGGCGCCTGCGCCGACAACTGCCCCGTCGAGGCTATCTCTGAAGGCGAAGACAAGTACGTCATCGATGCTGACACCTGTGTTAGCTGTGGCGCTTGCTGCGACAACTGCCCCGTTGAGGCCATCGTAGAAGAGTAATTTTCCAAAAAACGAGATTGGCCTGTGCATCGCAAGATGCGCAGGCTAATTTTCTATGGAGGACGCCATGGAATATTTGTCCAATGGATTCACACTGGATACAGCAGGCTGCGGTTTTCCCCTGAGTACCGACTCCATGCTGCTGGCTCATTTCGTCAGGCTGCCACGCAACGCCAAGGTTCTTGACTTAGGTTCCGGTTGCGGCACATTGGGTGTGCTGCTGTGCGCCAAGGATGTGACTTGCTGCGTAACCGGCATTGAACTGAGTGAAACTGCCCATACCGCAGCCCAAAGCAATATTCAGCGCAACGGTCTTCAGAACCGTTTAAGCAGTATATGCGGCGATCTGCGGTGCTTTGACGGCACAGGTTATCACATCTGCGTATCCAATCCCCCCTATTTTTCCGGTGGTCCGGAAAGCAAGCGCAACCCGCTTGCCCGCCGGGATGATTGTTGCAGTCCGGAAGAACTGTTTTCCGCTGCATCGAAAGCGCTGAAATATGGCGGCGACTTTTTTCTTGTACACAAGCCGGAGCGGCTGGCGCAGCTGATTGGCTGCGGTGCGAAAGCAGGTCTGGAGGCCAAGCGGCTGTTGCTGGTGCGTCACAGGGAGAACAGTGAATTTTCCCTCATTTTGCTGCAGCTGCGCAAGGGCGGCAAGCCGGGGCTGATCATGGAAGAAGCCACGCTTTTTGACAAAGATAACAAACCTACCGATTTCTACAAATCGGTATATCATATTACTTAACCCACAGGAGGCCATTATGCCCGGAATGCTATATCTCGTCCCCACGCCCATCGGCAATTTGGGTGACATTTCTCCCCGTGCCCGGGAAACCCTGGAGCAGGCGGACTTCATTGCCGCTGAGGATACCCGCGTTTCCCTGAAGCTGCTGAACCATTTGGGTATTAAAAAAAGCCTTGTCAGCTACTATGAGCACAACAAGGACTTTAAGGGCAATATCATTTTGGAGCGGATTTTGGCCGGTGAGACCTGCGCATTGGTGTCTGATGCAGGCAGCCCCGCCATCTCTGACCCCGGCGAAGATCTGGTAAAGCTGTGCGCGGAAAACGGTGTCACAGTCTGTGCTATTCCCGGCCCCTGCGCTGTGATCACGGCGCTGAGCATTTCCGGTCAGGCAACAGGGCGATTCTGCTTTGAAGGCTTCCTGTCCACGGCAAAAAAGAGCCGTCGGGAACATCTGGAGTCACTGAAGGGCGAAACACGCACCATGATCTTCTATGAAGCACCCCACAAGCTGCTGAACACCCTGGAGGATATGGCTGCAGTCTTTGGCGCCGATCGCCCCATCAGCCTGTGCCGGGAGCTGACCAAGCTCCACGAGGAAGTAGTGCGCACTACGCTGCAGGAAGCTATCGAAAAGTACACCGAGAACGCCCCCAAGGGTGAATTTGTGCTGGTGATCGCCGGCGCTGCTCCTGCGGAAAAAGAAGTTGCTTCCGAAGAGGATGCGGCACAGATGGTCAAGCGATTGATGCTTGACGGCATGAGCCGCAAGGACGCCATCAAGCAGACCGCCAAGGCGCTGGATCTGCCCAAAAATGTGGTGTACGACGCCGCTTTGAGCATTGACGAATAGCCCTCCGTAGGGGCCGATGCCCACATCGACCCTATCCGCCAGCTCCCAATGGGCCGATGTAGGCATCGGCCCCTACAGCATCGTATAAACGCAAGCGCACCGCAGAACAAACTGCGGTGCGCTTTCATTTTGGTGTGAAAAACTGTTGTTCACACAATTCACAAAATCCGAAAAGGATTTTACGTCATTGCGAGGGGGTGCATCTCACTTAGGTTCCTTGCCCTCGCCAAAGATGCGGATCATTTCCCGGGTAAGGCTGATGCCGTCGTCCTTGGCGGGCAGATCATTGCGGTCAAACCACTCGGCGGAAGCCAACTCGTTTTCGTCCAGATGCACCTGATCATCGCCGTCCAGGTCGCAGAAATAGCCGATGGACAGGTTACCCGCCACACCCCAGGGCTGGCTCTTATAATAGCGGATGTTCTTGACCTTCAGGCCAACTTCCTCCATCACTTCCCGGGCAACCGCTTCCTCTGCGGTTTCACCGATCTCAATGAAGCCCGCCAGCAGGCCATAGCGTTTATAATCCCGTCCGGCGTAGGTGCTGAGCATCAGCTTGTCCCCATGGGTCAGGGCGATGATGGCAGCAGGAGCGATCCGGGGGAAAATCATATTGCCGCAAGCAGCACAGCGCATCATCCGCTCCTTGCCATCGTGGACGGTCTTTTCACCGCAAGCACCGCAAAAGCGGTTGACCCGGTACCAGGTGTACAGGTGCCAGGCGGTCATCATGGCAAAGAGGATGTTTTTGGAGGTCTGCTGTCGCAGGGCAACAGCATTTTCGTATGTAAAGTAAGCATCCGGGCACTCCCCCGCCTTGCCCATGAACAGGAAATAGTGCTGATCCTGCATGGTGAAAGCATACTGGGTCGGATAGTCGAACCAGCCATCCCACTGGCAGCACCAGTTTTTCACCTGTCCCCAGGTGGGCAGTGTCAAGGTATCGTCAGCGGCGCGATGTAGCAGCATATTCTTACCCTGAACACAGATCACAATGTCCCCGTCTCGTGGTTCCTCGGCATGGTACTGATTGTCCAAATAACCAAAATCCAAATCTTGCAGCATAGTGTTTCTCCTTGCTTGTATTTTCTTCATGATACCGCAATTCCAAAAAATAGTCAATCTTTTTGAGTCTGGCGCATAGGCTGTCCCAAGAGGTGGTTACATGGTCATGAGTTGGATATTTACCGGAATCGTGCTGATTTCTACGGTATTCGCGGCAGTGACGGGGCAAAGCGGGCAGCTGGCGGCAGCAGTGCCCCAAGGGGCACAGGCAGGCATTACGCTTGCAATTTCTCTGGCAGGGTCTATCTGTCTTTGGAGTGGGATCGGGAACCTGACGGAAGCTGTTGGGATCACAGGCGCATTGTCGAAATTTCTGCAGCCCGTCCTCCATCGGCTGTTCCCGGGAACAAAAAGAGACGCCGCCCTGGCAAATGATTTATCCGCCAATATCTGCGCAAATATTCTGGGATTGGGCAACGCCGCCACGCCCATGGGCATCCGGGCCGCAAAGCGGATGGCGAAAAATGATACAGCAAGTGACGAGTTGTGTCGGCTCATCGTATTGAACACCGCATCCATCCAACTAATCCCAACTACGGTCGCCGCGGTGCGCGCAAGCCTGGGTTGCAGCACCCCATTCGACATCCTGCCTGGGGTGTGGATCACCAGTCTGTGCTCCGCCGGGATGGGATTGCTGGCGGCTTATATTTTGGGAAAGCTGTGGAAACATGATTGATTACCTGGTTCCGCTATTGTTATTTGGCGTCTGTGCAGCGGCACTGCATAAGAAAGAGAATGCCTATGATTTGATGCTGTGCGGTGCAGCAGACGGGTTGAAGCTGCTGATTTCCCTGATGCCCGCCCTTGTTTTACTGCTGACAGCGGTGACCATGCTTCGGCAAAGCGGCGCTATTGAAATTCTCAGCAGCTTTTTTGCTCCGGCGTTCTCTTTTTTCGGTATTCCACCGGAAACAGCCATTTTGGTGCTGATCCGTCCCATTTCCGGCAGTGCAGCCTTGGCCGTAGGTGCCGATCTGATGGCGCAATACGGTGTGGATTCTGAGATTGGACGCACTGTGTCCATTATGCTGGGCTCCACAGAAACCACCTTTTACACGATCTCCGTCTATTTCGGTGCGGCGGGCATTCGCAAGACACGCTACACCGTCCCTGCCGCCCTGATTGCGGATTTTACAGGCTTCTTTATGGCAGCCCTGACTGCAAGGCTACTGTTTTAGTGCGAAAAAAAGGACACCGCCCAGCGGTGTCCTTCACTGTTTGAATTATTCCTCGTCCTCCAGGTCAAACTCCAGGTTCTCGCCGCAGTTGGGGCAAGGAATGGAGCCATCCTCCAGGGTATCCTCATCGAAGTTGATGATCTCGCCGCAGACAGGGCACTCTACCTCGTAGATGGTGCCGTCCTCGTCGCCGAAGTCGAAGTCCTCGTCCTCGTCGTCCCAGTCCTCGTCCTCATCCTCGTCGAAACCCCAATCGTCGTCCTCGTCCTCTTCATCCATGATAAAGTCTTCGATGGCATCCAGATCCTCTTCGATCTCGTCCAGCTCGTCAGAAATGGCGATGGTGGTTTCCTCGATGTCCTTCATGCGCTTGGCCATGTCGCCAAACAGCTCCACCATAGCAGCGATCATCTTGCCTTCCGCCTTCTCGGTGTCCAGCTCCAGGCCATCCATCAGACCCTTCAGGTAAGCAGCCTTTTCGGAAATCGTCATAGTGATTACTCCTCTCAAATTCGTGTCATTGCGAACCAGTGCGCACACTGGTGTGGCAATCCCCCGGTTCTTTCACACAATCGATTTTTGAAAAAGGGGACGATTGAAATCGTCCCCTATACAGTTTGAAAATTAAGCCTTGGAACGGCTCAGGTACTCACCGGTACGGGTGTCGATCTGGATCTTGTCGCCGATCTCGATGAACAGAGGTACGTTAACCTGTGCGCCGGTCTCCACGGTAGCGGGCTTCAGCGTGTTGGTAGCAGTGTTGCCAGCGAAGCCGGGATCGGTCTCAGTAACCACCAGGTCCACGAAGTTGGGAACTTCAACACCGAAAACCTTGCCCTTGTAGCTCATAACGGTGCAAACGTAATTTTCCTTGACGAACTTGGAGGAATCGTCCAGGTTGGCAGCATCGATGGGCTCCAGCTCGAAGGTCTCCTGGTCCATGAAGTAATACAGCTCGCCGTCGGAGTAGCTGTACTCCATCTTTCTTCTCTCGATGAAAGCGGTGGGGAACTTGGCAGAGGGGTTCAGGGAAGTTTCGGTCACGCCGCCGGTGATGACATTACGCATCTTGACGCGAACGAAAGCAGCACCCTTACCGGGCTTAACGTGCTGGAACTCGATAACCTGCATGACCTTGCCATCCATTTCGAAGGTAATGCCGTTTCTGATATCGCCTGCAGAAATCATAGTGAATATCCTCCTAAATTGCTCTCCCTTACGGGGGCGTATGTTTATATTGTTTAACTGTTATATTTTAACCGAAAATTCGCTATATTGCAAGAGCAAAATCGAATTTTTTTAGACAATAATCAAATTCTTGGGGCTCTTGGTCAGAATTTCGATGCCATCCGGGAGGAAAACACAGGTATCTTCGATGCGAACACCGAATTTACCGGGCAGATAGATGCCGGGTTCCGCGGAGGCAACAGCGCCAACAGGCATGGGCTGGTCGTTACGGGCATTGGGACTGGGATTCTCGTGAACCTCCAGACCCAGGGAGTGACCGTAGCCATGGCCGAAGTATTCGCCATAGCCGGCATCGGTAATGACCTTACGGGCGGCACCGTCAATATCCTTGCCGGGCACGCCTGCCTTGGAAGCAGCCAGACCGGCCAGCTGGGCCTCCAGCACCGTGTTATACACCGTCTTCATTTCCTCTGTGGCGTAGCCAACCGCAACAGTGCGGGTCATATCCGCGCAGTAGCCGTTGTACAGCGCACCAAAGTCCATGGTCACAAAGTCACCGGGACGGATGACACGCTCACCGGCAACGCCGTGGGGCAGGCTGCTGTTGGGGCCGGAGACCACGATGGGGTCAAATGCCAGGCCGGTAGCACCGTTCTTGTACAGGCAGTAGATCAGTTCCGCCTGCAGCTCCAGCTCAGTCATGCCAGCCTTCACGCGGCCAACCACTTCGGCAAAAGCCTTGTCGGTAATAGCCTGTGCCTTGCGCATTACATCCAGTTCCCATTCTTCCTTAACGCTGCGGAAACCGTTGATTTCCTTGGTGAAGGGCACCAGCTTGGCGTTGACGCCCTTTTCATACATCATGTACTCGGCAACGGTCAGATAGTTTTCCTCAAAGCCCAGGGTGGTGATGCCAAAATCCTCGATGCACTTATTGATACAGGCCACATAACCTCTGCCCTTGGCGACGTCCAGCACCTCGAAGCCTTTGATGCCGTTTTCGGCAGCTTCGGTATAGCGGTTGTCGGTGAAATAGCGGCAGCCGGCCTTGGACACCACAGCAACGCCCTCAGCGATGTCATATTCGGCGCCGTAATGGCGGCTGTAGCGGGAAGTCAGCAGCAGACCGTCCACCTCGCCGTCCAGCAGAGTCAGATACTTTTCCAGGTTTTTCATGGTTACATTCTCCTTTTTCTAGCAATAAAGATAAATGGCAGTTCCAGCACGTGCCGTGCTTTCAGCCAGAAATTATGATTATGGATGGCTTTGACCAGGATTGGCCGCACACCGCAGCCGTTGGCGCCCAGCGTGTCTGTAAAGATCTGGTCGCCAACCAGCGCCGTTTCCTCTGCCGCAATGCCATATCGGGCAAGGCACTGGTTGATGCCCCGGCTGAAGGGCTTCTTTGCATGGGTGATGCAATCCAGGCCATAGGCGGCGCAGAACTTTTTCACCCGGTCATGCTTACTGTTGGACACAACACACATCTGAATGTCTGAGCCATTCATCATCCGCAGCCAGTCAGTCATGGTCTGGGTAGGCGTGCTGGTGGTATAGGGCACGATGGTATTATCAAAATCCAGCATCAGAAGGCGGATGTTGTGATCGCGCAAGTACTGGGGTGTCAGATCCGTCAGCTTCTCGGTAATCACAAAAGGCAAAAAGGAAATTTTCATAATTCACCCTGCAAATTCATAATATTTATGGAATTATATCACAAGTGGAGGGATTTGTCCATGCCTTTTGAATTCTTTCTTGCGCAAACGCCAGCCCAGTTCGGACAGGAATTGCCGCATTACGCCAAAAAAGCATGGATGGCCTGCCATTTTTCCTCCCACAGCACCGGTCTGTCCAATCTGCCGGTTAACTTGCCGGAGGGCAGCATGCTGATCGTCAATGATTTTGTTCCGGTGGCTGACCACGACCCGCAGCGGATCGCGGCGCAGCTAAACGAAGTTACAGAAGCCTGCCGCTGCAGCCGGATACTGCTGGATTTTCAACGTCCCGCAGATAGCAGAACCGCCCAGATCGCAAAGGCCATCGTGCAGGCGCTCCCTTGCAGTGTAGGCGTATCTGGACTATATGCCAGGGAATTGGCCTGTCCTGTCTTTCTGCCGCCCCTTCCCCTGCATATGCCACTAATGGAATACATCGCAGCCTGGCAAGGCCGCCCGGTATGGTTGGAGTTGATGCCGGATTGCGCCGTTTACACCATCACAGAAACAGGCTGCACCATCGCAGCTTGTGAACCTGCAGGCGCATTCCCCCATTTTGATGCGGAGGCTTTCTGCCACTATCGGACAGAAGTGGCAGATGACACCATTCGATTCACGCTTCATAGAAGCTTTTCAGATCTGACAGTGCTGTGCAAGGCAGAGCAAATCGATTGCTTTGTCGGTCTGTTTCAGGATTTCGCCCAGCCGGAAGCGCAGGCCACAGCCTTAGACCAGTGAGCAAGCCGGTCAGTGCGTTCTTCTTCCGGGATTTCAGGCGTAAACCGGCGGTCAACCGCCCAGTTTTGGCGGATTTCTTCACAATCTTTCCAGTAGCCCACCGCCAGACCTGCCAGATAGGCTGCACCCATGGCTGTGGTTTCCACACAGCGCGGGCGCAGCACCGGGGCAGCGGAAATATCGGACTGGGTCTGTGTCAGATAATTATTGGCGGACGCACCGCCGTCCACCTTAAGCGCGGAAAGGCGGATGCCAGCATCCGCTTCCATAGCCTGCAGCACGTCGTTGACCTGGTAAGCAATGGAGTCCAGAGTAGCACGGATGATGTGGTACTTATTGACACCACGGGACAAACCCAAAATCGTACCACGGGCATAGGCATCCCAGTAAGGTGCACCCAGACCCGCAAAGGCCGGTACTACGTAGCAGCCATTGGTATCCGGCACCTTGCGTGCCATGTATTCCGAATCGGAGGCCGATTCGATAAAACGCAATTCATCGCGAAGCCACTGGATGGCAGCACCAGCCACAAAAATAGAGCCTTCCAGCGCGTAATGCACTTGGCCATTCAGTCCCCATGCAATGGTGGTTACCAGACCGTTTCGGGAGAAAATGGGCTTTTCACCGGTGTTCATCAGCAGGAATGCGCCGGTACCGTAGGTGCATTTGGCATCACCGGCAGAAAAACAGGTCTGGCCGAACAGCGCCGCCTGCTGGTCGCCAGCCGCGCCGGAAATGGGAATGGGCGCGCCAAAGAAGGCCGCGTCCGTTTCTCCGACAATACCGGAGCTGGGCACCGCGGTTGGCAGCATGATGGCAGGAATGTCCAGTCTTTGCAGGATCTGTGCATCCCAGCAAAGGGTATTGATATTGAAAAGCATGGTGCGCGAAGCATTCGAGAAGTCCGTCACATGGACTTTTCCACCGGTCAGCTTCCAGATGAGCCAGGTCTCCACTGTACCGAACAGCAGCTCTCCCCTGTCCGCCTGTTCCCTCGCACCGGGGACATTTTCCAAAATCCAGCGGATCTTGGTGGCAGAGAAATAGGGATCGATCACCAGGCCCGTCTTTTCCCGGACGGTATCTACCAGCCCCTCAGCACGGAGCTGATCGCAAAAAGGCGCTGTGCGGCGGCATTGCCAGACGATGGCATTATGTACAGGCCGGCCTGTGTACCGATTCCACACGACGGTGGTTTCCCGCTGATTGGTAATGCCGATGGCGGCAATATCGCAGGCTGTCGCACCGATATTGGCAAGCGCCTGCTTCGCTACCTCCAGCTGTGTGGAGAAAATTTCATCCGCGTCGTGCTCTACCCAGCCTGGCTGCGGAAAAATCTGCGTAAACTCCTTCTGGGCTACGGAGCAGATCTTACCGCTGTGATCAAAGAGGATACAGCGGTTGGAGGTAGTTCCGGAATCCAGCGCCATAATATACTTGGGCATAAGATAACTCCCTTCGTAAGATAAATTGTTGTTTAGCGAAGCTCCGTAGGGAACG
>JAZRBW010000109.1:0-19636 GCA_045635305.1 Faecousia sp.
GGTAACGAAGATGGTGGGGATCTTGGTTTCGCGCTGAATGCGGCGGATCTCCTCAGGGGTCTGCAGTCTCAGACGGGCGTCCAGGTTACTGAGGGGCTCGTCCAGCAGCAGAACACGGGGCATCTTGACCAACGCACGGGCGATGGCAACACGCTGCTGCTGACCGCCGGACATTTCGCTGGGCTTACGATCCATCAGTTCATCGATCTGTACCAGCTTGGCAGCCCACTCGGCACGCTCCAGCATGGCTTCCTTGGTCATCTTGTCAGCACCCTTCACGTTCTCCAGGGGGAAGAGAATGGTCTGTCTGACCGTCATGTGGGGATACAGCGCATAGTTCTGGAACACCAGGCCGATACCTCTGTTCTCCGTGGACAGCTCGGTAACATCATCATCGCCGAAGAAGATCTTACCGCTGGTAGGCTTCTGCAGGCCGCTGATCATGTACAGAGTGGTGGACTTACCGCAGCCGGAGGGGCCCAGCAGACCAATCAGCTTACCATCGGGAATTTCGAAGGTAAAGTCATTGACTGCCACCACTTCCTTGCCGGATTTTTTATCCCGGCTGGGAAAGACCTTTGTCAAATTTTCCAAAACAACTTTCATACAGGGTTCCCTTTCTTATATAAAATTTATTTTGTTTCCATATATCACAGCGCAAATATTTGCGGTGTTTACCGATAGGATTGATTGCGCACCATTTCCTCATGGCAACGCTTCTTGTACTCCAGCAGCTCCGATTCGCTGCCGAAGATCATCTGACTTGCCATGTCCACAGTCACTGTCTGCGCCAGGGCATCGTGGATTAGGGAATTCGTGTTAGAAGTGATCAGCATGGCCAGCTGCACCAGCCAGATACCAATGACCAGCATCGGACCCAGAATACCAACAGTTCCCACAAACATCATCAGTATCATCAGCACGGGAATCATGGTTTCGATGGCAAATTTGCCCAGCACCGTGCGGATAAACAGCGAGATCGCATTGACCTTCACGCCGCTGCGTTTCATCACAGCAATGCCGAATACCCGTTTGCCCATGGTCTGGCCATTGCCAAACAGCAGCGGCACTCCAAATTCCAGCCCCAAATAGGCCAGCAGGATGGAAAAGCTGATGATCAGCAGCGCCAAGTTAATCAGCATACTTCTGGCACGAGCCAGCTGCGCATCCGCACTGATCGCAGCAAAGGCCGCATCATAAACCGCTTTTTCCGCCTCAGGCAACGCATTGTATTCATTTTCATCAATGCTCAGCGAGATTCCGAACTGGCTTTCATACTTGTCGTAACCATCCAGAACCGTCTGATACCACCCATTGAAACCCAGAATGCTGGAAAGCACCAGCGCCACAGCGGTGATCAGCACCACCAGCAAAATCAAATCCAGAACATAGGCTGAAATTCGCTTCAGAATGCTGGCTTTTTGCAAATCGTAAATCATGACCGTCAATACCTTTCGCTGAGAAATCATACCAATTGAAGCGAGCAAGTAGCAATACGCCTTCAATATATATTTATACCACAATGTGCCACAAAAATCTACACCCGATTCAATTATTTTTTCTTTTTCCACATAAAATATCCGGGTCGTATCAACCCGGATATTGCCTGTCATTTTTTCAGGTTCTCCAGCCATGTGGCCGGAATCTGCAGATTCCCTTTGCCGGTGCCCAGGGCAATATCCGGCTTATTGCCGCCATGAAAATCGCTTCCTCCGCTATATTTCAGACCAAAATCATCGGCAATAGAAAATGCCGCCGCGGTGGTTTCCGGAGAATATCTGGAATAAGCCACTTCCATGCCGTCCAGTCCCGCTGCCACTGCTTCCGGCAAAAAGGCCCGCAGCTGCGTCTCATCCAGATCCAGAAAGGGATGGGCCAGCACCGCCACCGCCCCAATGGACTTGATGAAGCGGATGCAGTCATAGGCCCCGATCCGCTTGGGCCGCTTGTATAACCCCTGCTTCGGGGACAACGGGCCCTTGAAAGCCTGCTGCATATTGGCAAAATAGCCCTTTTCCACCATGGACACCGCAATATGGGCCCGGTTGATCTGTCCGGAGCATTTGCTGCAGATCTCGGCATAGTCCAGACCATAGCCTGCGGCGTTCAGTGCCGCCACCAATTCCCGATTGCTGCGTTCCTTTTCCTTCTGGGCTTGTGCCAGAAGCCCGGTCACAGTGCCATAATGCTCCGCCCCGATGAACAGGCCCAGGATATGCAGCTCCGTATCCTGATAGTCGGCAGAAAATTCGCAGCCGGGTACTGCTTCCACACCGCTGCACTGCCCCGCCGCTACAAAATCCGGCAGTCCTGCCACCGTATTGTGGTCTGTCAGCGCAACAGCCGTCAAGCCCTGTCGCTGTGCCTGCGCGATCAATTCCGCCGGCGTCAATGTGCCGTCCGAAAAATTCGAATGGGTATGCAGATCGCAATACATCCTGTCACCTCACAGATACTTAACCAATTCGTCCGGTTCCTTGCGTTTCTTCTTTCGGGGCTGATCGGCGGCATAGCCCAGGGTGATCACCAGCCGCACAGGATACTTCAAGTCGCAAATCTGGCGGATCTTGGCATTGTCCAGCCAACCCAAAATACAGCTGCCCAGCCCCTGTGCAGTCGCCTCCGCAGTCAGGTAAGCAGCCGCAATGCCGATGTCAATGGAGCGGTAGTCGTTGCCCTTGACCTTTGCGCCCAGGGCAGCGGATTTCACATAGGGCATCTCAGAAATGACCAGCAGCACAGGTGCCTGGGATGCAAATTTATTCATGCCCATGCCCATACAGGCCGATGCCACCTGCCTGGCCCTTTCGCCGGTGCAAACCGTGACGAAATAAGGCTGACCGTTGCAGGCCGAGGGTGCCAGCCGCACCGCCTCCAAAATCGCATTCAGCTTTTCCTGCTCCACTTCCCTGCCCACTTCATAAGCGCGATTGGATTGACGGGCATTCGCAATTTCCAAAAAGTCCATATCTTTTCCTCCTCAATTCAAAACACGAAGTCTGCCGGAATCGATCAGTTCCTGCCGGAATTCTTCCGGGTGTTTGCGGTAATAGTCTTGATGCTCTTCTTCAGCACTGTAAAATTTCTTATAGGGTTCGATGCTGATGCACACCGTGCGGCCAACCGCGGCCTGCAGATGGGCAATTGCTGCCTCGGCAGCGGATTTCTGCCCGTCGCAGCAGTAATAGATCGCTAACGTGTAAGAATAGCCGCGATCAATATACTGACCGCCCCCGTCAAAGGGATCCACGCCGCTGAGGAACACCCCCAGCAATGCTTCGAAGCTGATCCGATCGGGATCGTATTCGATTCTTACCGTCTCCCGATGGCCTGTCCGCTGGCCTTTCACATCGGCATAGGCGGGATTTTCCTCATCGCCGCCGCTGTAGCCGCTGGTCACATTCAGCACACCGTCCATTTCTTTGAATATGGGGGTAATACACCAAAAGCATCCGCCTGCAAAATAGGCTGTTTTAAGGGTATTCATTCCATCACTACCTTTCCGGTTTTAGTATAGCAGAAATTTTTGGGGGTTGCAAGAGGAGGACGGATTCGCTTTTCTGCGGAAAAGCCACGGCCGGGCAAACAGTCCACCGGACACTTTTTACACCAGTCTGCGGACTGGTGCCGCCCTTTCGAATCCTTTGTCCTCCCCCACCACAACAAAAAACCAGACCTCTTCAGCGTTGGGAGGACGGATTCGCCCGGCTGCGGCCGGGCCACGGCGGTTGCGAGTGTCCACCGGACACTCGCTAAGAGCCGCCTTTCGAATCCGCCCTCCAAATACCCAAACGCACAAAAAGACCAATCCGAAAGGATTGGTCTTTTTGTGGTGGGGGAGGACGGATTCGAACCATCGAAGCGATACGCAGCAGATTTACAGTCTGTCCCCTTTGGCCACTCGGGAACTCCCCCATATTATGTTCAGAGCCTGTCTGGAGCCGGTAGACGGACTCGAACCCCCGACCTGCTGATTACAAATCAGCTGCTCTACCGACTGAGCTATACCGGCGGCTCAAACAGAACACGCTTATTATAGCGAGGTCGCTACCATTTGTCAAGTCTTTTTTTCGCAATTTTTACGCTTTTTTCAAAGAGGATGCTCCCCTTGAATTTCTTCAAGGGGAGCCGCAAAATTACAGAACAAACTGGCACACACAGAATGCCACATAGATTCCCAGCAGAACCAGACCCTGCCAACGGCTTAGCTTCTTGTGCAGCAGCGCGGGGAAAATCATCAGGGACATGACACCCAGCATCACAGGCATATCCAGCACCAAGCTCAAATTCAGGCCGGTATTCAGCAGCAAATTCTCTGCGGGTACTGCAAAAGGTGCCAGAGAAACAGCAACACCGGAAACCAGCACCAGATTAAATATATTTGCGCCGATGACATTGCCCACGCCCAGGGAAGCGCGGCCCTTGCGCAGGGAGGTGATGGTGGTAACCAGCTCGGGCAGGCTTGTGCCCAGAGCCACAAACAGCAGGGCAACCACAGTCTCGGGAACGCCCAGGCCGATGGCAATCACCTGACCGTGATCCACCAGCAGATCGGCACCCACGGCAATGATCGCCGCGCCGATCACCAACAGAACCAACTCCATCAACAGGTTTCGGTCGGCTTCGCCGTTCTTGCCGATGGTAAGCTTGGAGCCAAAGAGCAGGTAAGCCACAACCACAGCCGCCATCACAGCAGCAAACCACACGGGCGTCTGCTCGAAGAACATTCCACTCAGCGCAACCAGAGCCGCCACAGCACCCACGATGATCAGGCCGGACCAGGGCATACCGGAAGCTTCCTCTTCGCCTTCGTCATCCACAACCTCAGGGTTCTTCAGACCGCTGCGGACAGTCAGCAGCATATACACAACAAAAATACCCAGCATGACAAAGCCCATCCACTGGGGGAACTCTCCCAGGGCATAGGCCGCAAAGCAATACAGCGCAGCGGACATGAAGAAGAAAATGGCAGGTGTCTTCATAGATTTGACATTCACGGGACCAGGGTTGCAGGTAATAGAAATAGCAGCAATCAGGGCAGTGTTGCAAATAATAGAGCCGATTGCATTGCCATAGGCCATCGCACCGGAACCGGACAGTGCACCGGTGGTAGAAACCATGACCTCTGGCAGCGTGGTACCAATAGACACCACTGTGGCGCCAACCACAATATCGGGCAGGTTGAAGCGCTTTGCAATGCCGGTAGCGCCATCAACAAACCAGTCGCCGCCCTTAATCAGCAGCACCAGTCCTACCGCAAACAACAAAACAGAAACAAGCATACATAAGCCTCCTGTAAAATATTCCAACGAATATTATAGCAAAATGATTAGGAAATGTAAATCTTTTTCTTTGTCGTTTGCATTATTTTTGCAAGAAAAGCCCCGGGTGTTACCCCGGGGCCTTAATTAATGGATTATGGATTAGTTTTCCTTCTTCTTGGGCAGTGCGATCACGGCCATGCCGGAAACAACAACCAGTGCGCAAGCAACAGCGATCATATCGCCGGTGTCGGGAACACTCTGATCGTTTTCACCGCAGTTAGCGCAGACGCCATCCACGTAGTTGTGGCCGATAGCGGGATCCACAACGTTCTTCATGTTGGAAATCTGCAGCAGAGCCTCGTCGATCCAAACGGTGACGCAGTCTTCGCAGTACCAGTACTCAACATTACCATGCTCGGTGCAGCTGGGAGCAACAGCTTCCACGTGCACAATGTGCTGGTGGGTAGCAGGCAGCTTCACGCTCATCATGTTGGAAATCTGCAGCAGAGCCTCGTCAACCCAAACGGTGACGCAGTCTTCGCAGTACCAGTACTCAACATTACCCTCGTTGTAGCAGTCGGGAGCAACAGCGTCCACGTGCACAATGTGCTGGTGGGTAGCGGGCAGCTTCACGCTCATCATGTTGGAAATCTGCAGCAGAGCCTCGTCAACCCAAACGGTGACGCAGTCTTCGCAGTACCAGTATTCCACATTGCCTTCCTCATAGCAGGAAGGAGCCTTAGCGTCAACATGGACAATGTGCTGGTGGGTAGCAGGCAGCTTCACGCTCTGGTGGTTGGTGATCATGGTCAGAGCCTCGTCAGCCCAAACAGTCTCACAATCCTCGCAGTACCAGTGCTCGATGTTACCCTCGTTGTAGCAGCCGGGAGCGACAGCGTCCACGTGAACCAGGTTCTTGTGGGTGCAGGGGCCCTGCTCGCCGCCAAAGGAAACAGTGATGGTCAGGGTAGTTTCGGGAGCATTCCAGTCGGCATCCTGAGTGCCAACGTACAGCAGAACCTCGTCGCCAGTCTTAACTTCGATGGTGATGGTGTTGGGATCACCGTAGCAGTCGAATGCACGGTCGCCGTAGTAGTCGTCGCTCCAGTCATCGGGATCGCCCCAGTTGTTGACGTAGAACAGCCAGTTCTCACCCTCAACAGTAATGGTCAGGGTGCCGTCTGCGGTGGCGAACCAACGGTAAACGTACTCATAGCTGTTTTCAGCCAGGTACAGCTCGAAGGTTTCGTTGATGGGCAGCTCGTCGGGGTTGTAGTCGGAGCCCAGAGGCCAAGACAGCTTGATCTCGAAGGTCATCTCAGCGTCGGTATCGTTAGCCAGCTCGAAGGTGCAGGGAGCCCAGAAATCCCAGGGATCGGAGGGTTCCAGAGCGCCATACTCTTCGCCGTTGATGAACAGGATCATGCCGGAAACGCGGTTGATGCCGTAGATTACGGTTTCGCCAGCGCCAACGGTAATGGTAGCGGTAGCTTCGCTCCAGTCGTCATTCCACTGCAGCTTGTCATCCAGCATGAGGGGGTTCTTCTCAGTGCCGGGAGTGTAGCGTCTGCCGATGTAGCCGCAGTCGGGGCAGTACTCGTACAGATCGTACAGGCCTTCTTCTTCGTAGCAGAAGTCGTACTCCAGGTACATCCACTCGTGGGTGCAAACGGGAGCTTCTTCAGCAACGGTCTCAACAACAGTAGCGGTCATCAGACGGAAGCCACGGTTGTAGTCGCTCTCGGGGGAAACCAGCTGATAAGTACCAGCGGGCAGGCCTACGTAAGTCAGGGTGGTAGCAGCGGTGGTCTCAACCTCGGACAGGCCTTCCTCGTTGACCATGACTTCCAGGGTGTTGACGTTGATCAGAGCAACAGCGGAGACATTGCTGCCGCCGGTGGAGGAAACGACGAAGGTCACATCAGCCACGCCGGTGGTGGTGAATTCCAGGGCGCCGGTGCCGTTCTTGGCGATCTCAACAGCGTAGATGCCGCCCTTGCTTTCCTGGTAACGCTGAGTCATCTTGCCAACGACGGTGAAGAAACCGTCAGCGAAGGTGGTACCAGCGGGGATCTCAGCCTTGTCATCGGTGGAACCGATGTTGACATCGACCAGGGAATCGAAGGTGTGCTCGACGGTGCTCATGGCAGCAGCCTCGAAAGCAACATTGGCGGTGTACTCGCCAGCGCCGCACAGTGCCCAAACGTTGAACAGAACAACATCGCCTGCAACGACTTCGACAGAGTCAGCGTCGATCCATTCGCCGTTCATGGTGACGAACAGGCCGCAGCCAGTCCAGGGGCCCCAAGAGACAATACCGGACTCGGGGGCGGTGAACTGATAGAAGTAGCCCATCCAGTCTTCGTTGGCGCCGTCAGCCTCGGAGATGGTGCCGGTCAGGACAGCAGGCATGGTCTCGATGATCCAGGGATCATACTCGTCACCGGTGCCAGCCATACCAGGAGCAGCTTCGCCCAGGGAAACGGTGAAGTGGAAGGTAGCGGCTTCATAGATATGAGCCTCTTCGTTGTAGACTTCCATGGTCAGAGTAGCACCTGCAACTACATCAAAGGTGACAGAGCCGCCCTTCTCATAGATGTCATAGGCCTCAGCATTGTTGTAGATGATGAAGCACATAACAGTAGCTTCGTCCTCATCGCTGAAGTCGATGGTCAGAGTGCCATCTTCAGGAACAGTCCACATGTACATGACGGGGGAAATAACATACTCGCCGTACTCTTCATAGTAAACAGGAGCGTACTCCGCCACGTTTTCGCCGATCTGCAGTTCATTGACTTCGCCGAAACCAAACGCACCAGCAACGGTAGCGATGGACATCAGCATTGCCAGAACGATCAGCATGCCAATAATCTTCTTCATAAGGTTTTATCCTCCTTTATTCTTTGGGACTTTGGCAAGTCCCCAGTCACAGCTAGTTTCCCAGCCTAGACCTTTGATATATTTTAACACCAGACTTTCGCAAACGCAAGGACTTTTTTTCATTTTTTACATATTTTCCTAATCCGCAGAAGCAGTTGTAACATCTTGTACAAAAAAGCGCCACCCATGCAGATGAGTGGCACTGTTTATACAATATATTCATCCAAACCATGCATATATGCATAGCTTACTTATACTTTGGTTGCAGTTTTCCGCAGCAATTTCTGCAGTCCGTAACAGGCACCGTACACCACCAGGCAGGTGCCAAACACACACAGCACCACCACAGGAGGCATGATCTCGTCGCTCAGGAAGGGGAAAATGCTTTTCTCAATGAAGAACCAATTTTGCTCCCCATCATAGATGGCGTTGCCAAAGCAGGCCCATACAAGGATGCAGAGGATGCCCACAAATTCCTTCCAGATTTTCTTGATCTCCAGCTTCACCGTCCCCAGCGCCAGATTCAAAAAGCCCCAGCAGAACAGGAAGCCGTGATACATAAAGGTTTGGAAAATCAGATAGCAAAATGGCGGCTGACCGCCCAATGCGCTGCCGGGGTAGCACATCCACATCAGCGAAGACGCCACGGAAAGGGTGACGATGGGTGTCTTGATTGCCCGGAATTTGGGATTAAACTGGGCAAAGGGTACCAGCACCGCCATGATGGTGCAGATATTGTAGGGCAGCTTATACACGCTGATGCCGCTGTAGCTGTCGGACAGGGGCATGATCAAAAAGTCTGCCACATACAGCCCGATGGTCAGATAGGCAAACAGACGGATAACCTTCTCCCTGGCTCTGTCGGATTTCTTGCGGAACAGAACACCCAAAAGGGCAGACCCGCCCAAAATCACAAATAAGTACAAAAAGTGCCAGACATCAAACAGGCCGATCTGCAGTGAGGAATTGTTTTCGCTGAACAGATTATGCACGATTTCTCTCATACGATCCCCTCCGGGATCAAGTATAGCATATTCTGTAACTTTTTGCAACTATTTGTAATTATTTTTTCTTACCCGCAAGCGAAGCAGCAGCAAATTATGCTCCGGGGAAATGACCCTTGGTATCACTCACGCCGCAAATATAGTCCATACTTACATTGTACAGCTTTGCAAGAACGATCAAACTATCCACAGGGATCCTTGTCTTTCCCAATTCATAGTCGCAATAGGTTCTTTGGCCCACATTCAATAACCGGGCAATCTCAGTTTGTGTCTTATCATGATCTTTAGGCAACAAGAAAATGTCATAGAGTTTATAACTCTAAATCTTAATCTCGTGTAAATTACTATGATATACTAATCCAGAGGTGATAGTCATAGAAAGCAAAAACTGTAACAGCTGCCAATTTTTCCTCCAACATTACACTCTTGACAGGCGCAAAATTTTCCGCGTCTACTGTGGGCACTGCACATTTTCACGAGCAAGTCGAAAGCGACCAGATTCCAAAGCCTGTGAAAACTATGTTCCCGGTTCAATGCAAGAGGACGCTTTTGTATCGAAGGAATATCTCAGCAAGGAAATTCTTCAGTATATGCTCAGATTGGAATTGCTCCCAGATATCGACAGCAGAGGATGAGAGATACGATTTAATCAATGTGTGGCTGGGCCCCTACCCAGCCAGCAACACGCCCCCGGCGTGTTGCATTTAGATTGGTTCGAATCCCTCCTCTTTTTCTCTGCCAATAATAAAAGCCACCCGATCGGGTGGCTTTTATTATTGGCAGGTGTGAACTTAATGTATATCGCAAATCATCAGACCAAATAGCCAGAAATATCTCCATCCGTTGCAGAGTCTTCAATAATCTCGATTTGCACACCGTCTTCATCGTGCAAATCACGGAACAGTTCCAGCATAATATCTACAGAGGGTGCCATCTCTTTGGGTAATGCAGAAATATTTGTCAGCACGATCGTCGCATTTTCGTCGTAACAGCAAGACAGACAATCCCACAACGCGTCCATATTGTGCCCGTAGTATTCCGGCAGATCAAACACCTTCTGAAAATATTGATGTAGCTCCTGTAAGGAGCGAACCTCAGCAAAATTTAAAACGAATCTATTCATTCAATAACCTCCAGTACAATTTCTTGGAATGTGAGATAGTGATCGTAAGTCACAAATACCAACCCATCATTAGAATATAGCAAGCGGCAGTGATTTCTATAACCACCCTCATAATTGAAATCTGCTTCATACCACACTCACCCGGGTGCATCCGGTAGTCGTTTGTCACGATTCTTATAAATGTCGCCGCCAATCAATATTCCCGGTAACACCTCTGCTAAATTGCCCAGCAGCGGATTCCATCCCAACTTCTTCGCTTCCTTTTTTGTAATGTAGTTTTCTGGCAATGTCCCGTATAAAGTAACGAATAAGTCCACTCCGTTCGTACCATCATTTGTTGCCATTCCCGCCTGAGTAGCCCTCACAGCTTCGATCGAACATCCACAATTAGGATGAACCGGAATTTTCGCCAGTTCCGGATCGTCGACAGAAAGAATCCTTCCATTCATAACAAGACAGTAGTAGCAGGTAGTTGGTGTTACAATGGTTTTCCATATTTTCCACTTTCTGCTTACGAATGAAATCATAGCATTCCTTAGCAGAATTATTCCGGTGCTTTTCTTATAATACATTGGCATTTCTCCTTTTTAGTAGTAAGAACAAATCGTCCTTCTATCCGTAAGGTTAAATGCGGTAAAAGTTGCACACAAATGAGCAACTCTTTTCAAAAAAGCTACGAAAAATCGTTTGACAAGTTTTGCATATCTTCAATGATGCAAAATATTATAGCGCTTTTGGGCAAAAAATGCAAGAATCGGCATCAGATGATAAGAAATTCGCTTTAATCAATGTGTGGCCGGGCCCCTACCCGGCCAGCAACAGTCCACCGGACTGTTGCATTTAGAATGGTTCGAATCCCTCTATCCGAGACGAAAATAAAAACACCACCCGAAGGGGCGATCATCGGAAGAGAGGATGAGGAATTTTATTCAATCAATGTTGTGCTCCGTCGAGCCTTTGCGTGCAGCGCTCTTGGACACTACTACGACCCAAATTGATTACTGTTCACACCCTTCCGGGTGCGCCCAGCAATCAATGGATTCTCCCCCGGACTAAAAAACATGCCCCCGGCATGTTTTTTACCTCGCTTCGCTCGGCCGTCCTCTTCGAATCCCTATCCGATGATAAAAAAACACCAACCACAAAAGTGGTTGGTGTTTTTTTGGCAGAGGATGAGGGATTCGAACCCCCGCAAACGGAGTCAGAGTCCGGTGTGCTACCGTTACACAAATCCTCTATGTCCGTGGACAACATGGATATTATACAGCCTTTTTCGGAAATGTCAAGAACTTTTTTCAAATTCTTTCAAATTTCTTTTGGGGAGGGGAAATTCCCCTCCCCTGCCGTAGTTTATCCGTTTATTTGCTGATTATGCAAGGGGCTTCAGCACCGCAAAGCTCTGGCTTTCCAGCTTGGCGGTCTTTTCGCTCAAAGCAACACTGCCGTGGGTGAACACAGTCTCATACTTGCCGTCCAGCTTCAGCTCCTCGGCTTCCATGCCGGGGTTGACCGCCACCAGATAGTCACCGCGCTTATAACCAAACAGTCGCTTGCCGATCTGGTAAACTTCGAAGGAGCTGTAATTACCCAAGGCCTCATGGCTCTGGCGCAGGGCGATCAGCTTGCGGACAAAGTGGAGCAAGGAAGTGGGGTCAGCCTCCTGGCTCTCCACCGTAGTGCCCATGGGGTTGGGGTCAATGGGCAGGTACAGATCCTCGGCCTTGCCATCGGAGAAGCCCAGGTTCTTGCCATTATCCCACTGCATAGGGGTACGGGAGCCGGTACGGTGGTAGCCACCCTCCTTGGTGGGCAGCCAGCGATAGGCCATGCCAATTTCGTCTCCGTAGTACAGGAACGGCACGCCGGGCATAGTGAAAATGAAAGCATAGGCCAGGCGGCGCTCCGCGTCGGTCAGGTTGAAGGAGGGACGCTTGGTATCGTGGTTGCAGGTGATCAGGCAGCGCAGACCCAGATCTTTCCAATCTTCATAGGGGAAATCCTTCAGGAAGCCGGAAATATCCGCATCGGACTCCAGCTTGAAATAGCTGTTATCGGAAACGATGTTGCCCTTCTTGTCCAGCTGGTAGAAACGCATCAGCCGGTTGTAGCCGTTGCCGCCCCAGTCCAGCATGAAGTCCATATCAAAGCCGCAGCCCAGCGCCTGCTGGGGGTTGTTCCACTCAGAAACCAGAGCAGCCTCGGGGAATTCTTTATGGATCGCACCGGCCATATCCTTCCAAACAGTCATGGTGGCAGACTTGGTACCGTGGTCATTCTTGACCAGGGAGTCAGCCATGTCCACACGGAAGCCGTCGCAGCCCTTATTCAGCCAGTAGCGCATAATGTCCTTCATGGCCTCCCGGGTAGCCAGCGGTGCGGGCGCATCGATGGGCTGCTGCCAGCCGGCATCGTGGATGTCCCGGTAACCAAAGTTCAGCGCAGGCTGGCACTTGAAGAAATTGATGACATAAGTAGCGTCACGCTCGTGCTCGCCGCCCATGAAGGGCATACCGTCACCGCCGCAGAAAGCGTTGGCCGTCCAGATATAGCGGTCGGAATATTCATTTTCCTCTGCCTTGGCACTCTCGATGAACCAGGGGTGCTCCTCGCTGGTGTGACCGGGCACCAGATCCAGCAGGATCTTGATACCCAGCTTGTGGGCCTCGTCAAACAGGCGCACCAGATCCTCTTCGGTGCCGTAGCGTGCAGCCACCTTCTTGTGATCGCGCACATCGTAGCCTGCATCCTTGAAGGGGGAGTCGTAGCAGGGGTTCATCCAAATGGCGTTGCAGCCCAGGCTCTTGATGTAGGGCAGCTTTTCGATGATGCCGTTAAAGTCACCGATGCCGTCGCCGTTGGTGTCCTTGAAGGACTGGGGATAGATCTCATAAAATACCGCGTTTTTCAGCCAGCTTGCGCTCATATTATTTCTCCTTTTCCCAAGGGAAGGGTTTCCCTTGTAAGACTTCATTTTTAATGTAATGGAAGGTTTTTTCTTCACCGTGATCCCGGAGCATGGTCAGAATATACTCCAGCTCCCGCTGGGTCTGGGGGTGCATCCGGATGCGATCCACGCCCTTCTCCAAATAGATAAGGGCGGAAGCGTCAGTATATTTGTCGCCCTGATAGACCTTGCAAGCGGCGATACGGTCCATCACCATTTCCACCAGGAAGTTCCGGGGCATAGCCACGGGGGCGTACTGGCCCAGGGCCACATTCAGGTCCGTCCAGTATTCCCAATGATGGCGGTTGCGGCCCTTGTGGTGCATCCAGGCAGCGGAATAGCCCTTATCCTGTCGCTCGGCGGAGTTTGGGCTGCGGGTGCCCTGGTAATACTTTGCGCCCACAAAAAATTCCGTGGGGGTATATTTGGATAAGTCATGGGTCAGGCCCTGCCAATAAAGGCCCACCTTGAAGCACCCCTTCCGCACCAGCCAGCGGTGTCGAGTGATGGTTTTGAAATGCTGCCACGCTTTCACGCATATCCCCCCTTATACCAGCATATTATAGCACACCACTGCAAAAATGCAAGCGCTACTTATTGCGATAAATTGTTGTTTACCAGATTTAGGTCATTGCGAACCAGTGACCGATGTCACTGGTGTGGCAATCCCCCGGATTATGGGGAATTGCTCCGAAATCCTGTGCCTAAAACCTTTGGGGATTGCCACGTCGCTTCGCTCCTCGCAATGACAGTCCTATTGTAAACAACAATTTATCTTAGCAATGCTTGCAAACACAGCAAAGATCCCATATAATATACACATCTTAATTTCGGAGCGATTACCATGATTTTTCTTTACATACTCCTGGTGTTGGCAGCCATTGCACTAGCCATCAGCTATGTTTGCTTCCGCATGGCCTTTTATGTAAAACAAAAGGAAGTCATTGGCCCCAATGATTTTCCTGTCCCCGAGGGAAGAATCTACGCACCTTATCAGGAGCAAATGATCGCATGGATGAAAGAGGTGCGGACTCTGCCCCGTCAGGAATTTACTATCACTTCCCACGACGGTTTAAAACTCTATGGCAGATATTATGAATGTGCCCCTGACGCGCCCATAGAGCTGATGTTCCACGGCTATCGGGGCAATGCCGAACGGGATCTGTGTGGCGGTGTACAGCGTGCTTTCTCTCTGGGGCACAGCGTACTGATTGTAGACCAACGGGCCAGCTGCCACTCTGACGGAAATATCATTTCCTTCGGTGTCAACGAGCACAAGGATTGCCTGGACTGGTTACATTTCGCCATCCGACAGTTTGGTCCCGAGGTAAAAATCATTCTCACCGGTATCTCCATGGGTGCGACCACCGTCCTGCTGGCTGCCGGCACGGAGCTTCCCAAAAATGTGATCGGCGTACTGGCAGATTGTGGCTATACCTCTGCCCGGGAGATCATTCAGGTGGTCATCCGGATGATGAAGCTGCCACCCAAGCTCAGCTATCCTTTCGTCCGCCTGGGTGCCCGGATCTTCGGTCACTTTGACCTGGAAGCCGCAGATGCCACCAAGGCTATGCGGCGCTGCAAGGTGCCGGTAATTTTCTTCCACGGAGATACGGACAACTTCGTCCCCTGCTATATGAGCAAGGCCAACTTCGAAGCCTGCGGCTCCCGCAAACAGCTGGTCATCATTCCCGGCGCCGGTCATGGACTGTGTTATATGATCGACCCGGAGGGTTATCTGAAAGCCGCCGGAGAATTCTTCCACGGTGTGACCGCAAACCGATAAATTGAGATTTATCGCGCCGATAGATCGGTCATCGCGAACCAGTGCGCACACTGGTGTGGCGATCCCCAAAGGTTTTAGGCAGTACTTTTCAATACGATTTTCCCTCTAACCGGGGGATTGCCACGTCGCTTCGCTCCTCGCAATGACCGAATGTAGGAACGATAAACGAAAATTTGAAGCCTTTCACACACAGAAATGCCCCGCGACCGAAGTCGCGGGGCATTCCTTATGGAGAAAATGTATTAGAAGAACTTTTTCTTAGCGGGGACAAGTGCCACGATACCAACAGCACTCATCAGCAGGGCGGCAATCACCACACCGATGACATCGCCGGTGGGAGCGGGACCGGTGAAGGTCTGCTCCACATGGATGGTCATCAGACGGAAGCCGCGGTTGTAATCGCTCTCGGGAGAGATCAGCTGGTAGGTGCCGGCAGGCAGATCCTTGTAGGTCAAGGTAGTTGCCGCGGTGGTGGAAACCTCGGTCAGGCCTTCCACATTGGTCATAATCTCGCCGGTATCCACATTGATCAGTGCCACAGCGGAGGTATTGGAGCCGCCGGTGGAGGAAACCACGATGGTGACCTGTGCATCACCCTTGACGGTGAACTGCATGGCACCGGTGCCGTTCTTTGCGATCTCAACAGCATAGACGCCGCCCTTGCTCTCCTGCCAACGCTGGGTCAGCTTGCCAACTACAGTGAAGAAGCCCTTGCCGAAGGTAGTGCCCTCGGGAATGACAGCCTTATCCTCGGTGGTGCCCAGATCCACATCGGTCAGGGAGTTGAAGTCATGCTCGGTGGTGATGGTGACTTCGGGTGCGGGATCGTCGCCGCCAACATCTTCCTTAGGTGCGTTGTCGACCTTCTCGGTGGACATAACGATGGTCATATCCTTACCTGCGAAGGCATCCCACTCGCCCAGGAAGGCCTCGATGGTGATGGGGGTGCCGTCTGCCAGGGTTTCAGTCTCGAATACATTGGCCCAGCCGACACGGCTGCCGGAATTGTCAACGTTCAGAGCGATTTCGTAAGTGCCGTACTCACCGACCAGGTTGCTCTCGCCGCTCAGGGTGGACAGCCAGCCATCGGGACGGATCAGAGATGCGCTCAGGGTGTACCATTCGGTGCAGGTAGCTTCGATGTTGGTCATGTAGAACACGACTTCGGAAGTATTGGCAGCCCAGGGACGGCCGAAGTAGCCGGGCTTGGAAGCAAACTCAGAAGCGGTGTCCACACCGGGGATGGTGGAGGTAACGGTGCAGTTGTACATCAGATAGCCGCGGCCGGAGGACTGCTGGGCAGCGGTGATGTAGCCTACGTCGTTCTTGTGCTCGCTGGTGTTGAATACCAGATCGCACTTGGCAAACACTGCGATCATGCCGCCGAAGATATAGTCGGTGCTGCCGTAGACGGAGCAGTCGTAGAAGGCAGCTGTGGTGCCAGTGCCACCGTACAGGGTATCCTGACGGCCGATGAACTTACAGTTCTCGAAGTAGATCTCGCTGCAGTTGTTGGCAATAGCCAGTGCGGCAGCGCGCTCCTTATACTCGTAGCCCTGAACAACAGTGCTGCCGAAGGGCAGTTCTGCTCTGGGGATGGCGCCTTCCTTGACACTGTTCTGGGGTACCAGAACATCCAGTGCTGCTGCGGCGGAGATATACTGGTTGAAGGAGTTCTCGAAGATGATGCCTTCTGCGCGGAAGCCGCTGGCACTGATGACCACGGTAGCATTCCAGTAGCTGCCGTTGGTGGTGCCGGCGCCGGGGTTGGTGAAGGAGGGATAGCCATTTTCCTTGTTGACCTGCAGCACATCGGGATCGTACTTGCAGTTGTTGGTCATGGAGTAGTAGGTGTAGCCGTGGCCGTAGTACCAGGTAATACGGACTGCGTTCTCCTCGATGTCAACGCCCGCATTGGTCAAGCCGATGCTGGGATTCTCGCTGGCATTCTTCAGAGTCACATTGGGCACATCCACAACCAGCATTTCTTCGTAGTTGCCGGGCTGGATCAGAACGGTAACACGCTCGTTGTTGGGACGGTCCATGGCGCGGATGGCTTCCAGAGCCGCACCGATGGTAGTGAAGTCGCAGCCCTCAGCGCCGACGGTGACGGTATCCTTGTACTCTACCATCTTCACGACCTCGATCTTGGTCAGATAGGTGGTGCCCAGAACGGTGATGTCCACATAGCCGGCCTCGCCGGTGTAAACGAACTCGAAGGAATCGATCTGGCTGGTGGAGCCGGTCTTCTGGCCCACGGAAGCCTCGTCCTCGGAGGTGAAGTAGAAGGAGTACTGATAGCAGCCGGAAACAACGATCTTGCAGGGACCGCTGACGGGCACGGAAATGGTGCCGGCGTTGGACAGCAGGTAGACCTTGTTCTTCTGGCCGTTGGTGAACAGCAGGCCCTTGAAGTTACCGCCGGTGCCGGTGAAGTCCTCATCGGAGAAGTCCCACTTAGTGACTTCATCGGTGAAGGGGATGGTCTTGGTCACATCCGCGCCGTTAACCTTCAGGTTGGAGGTCAGCAGCTGGACGAACTTGCCGGAATTGGTAACCTTAACGGAGTAAACGCCGTCACGCAGAGCGATGTTATCGGTGCCTACGAAGGTATAGACATAGCCTTCCTCATTCAGGTTGGTGAAGGTGAAAGTAGCCTCCGCCAGATCAGCCAGTTCAGCGCCCTCGGGGGCGATGGTGATCACGTAAGTGGGCTTAGCCTGGAATACGATGTCAGCTGCGGTGTCTTCGTTGTAGGCAACAGCCTTGTCGCTGACGATTTCGTAGTCATTGATGCCCAGAGCCACCAGTTCATAAGTAACGCCCTTTTCCAGGATAGCGGTGTAGGTGTTGCCGGAAACGGTGATTTCGGGGATATAGAGGGTATCGGCCTTGAACTCGATGGTCAGCTTAGCCAGGATCTCCTCAGGCAGGCCTGCCAGCGTGCCGGTGACGGTGACCAGGTCAACCTGCTCAACAGTGATGTCAGCAACCACTTCGGCAGCGCCCTTCTCGATGGTCAGGGTTTCCTCGCTGGTGATGACATAGCCGTTGGCATCGGCCAGGGTCAGAGCGTAGGTGTAGTCGTCCTTCAACGTGACGGCGTAAGCGCCGTCCTTAACTTCAGCAGTATACACAGCACCGCTGAGGGTGTTGGTGAAGACCACGGAGTAACCCTGCAGGCCTTCGGGAGCTTCCACCTTACCGGTGACAGTGATGTCGCTGGAAGCCTGGCGGGTAATGCGGGCAACCACCAGCTTTTCAGTGGTGGAGTAGATTCTGTACTCACCGGATTCGGTGGGATAGAAGGTCAGAACCGTGGCCTTGGCGCCGCCGGCCAGGTACTCACCGGTAACAACCTTACCGGAGGGAGCTTCAAAGTTGATCAGGGAGTCGCCGCCGTTGGAGCCAACCACTACCGTGACTCTCTCACCGGCATTGACCTTGATGGCGATGTAAACAGAAGTATCCTGGCTCTTGTTGGAGTAGATGTAACCGGTGTACTCGTTGCCGTCGGCATCGGTCAGGCTCTTGTTGTCCCAACGGGTCAGCGCTTCATTGGTGGTGCGCAGACGGTGGGTGGTGGGATAGCCGCCGTCTTCGAAACGCAGCAGGCCATCGGAGGAGGTGAAGCTGGCGATATTCACGCCGGCAGTACCGGGCTCAGCTTCAAACCAGCTGTTGATCTCGTCGACAGTCAGCATATTCACATACTGCTCGCCTTCCAGCTGGGCTGCGCCAAAGTCCCATACATAGATCTTATCGGGATCCAGCTCGGGAACTTCGGAAACGTCCTTGGGATCGACCTGGATGAACTTGATGTAGGAAGTGAACTCATTGCCCACAACGATGTCCATCATGCCGGCCTCGCCGGTGTAGTTATAGACCACGGTAATGTCACCGCTGTCGGTCTTGTCGGAGTACTGGGTGCCATCGGGGAAGGTAATATCCCAGTTGTAGCCAACTGCCACGCTGATCTGTGCGGGGCCGGGAACGGGCACAGAAACAGTACCGTTGCTGATCTGCAGGCCGTAGGTAGCACCGTGCTTGTTGCACTGGGAAGCATTGATCACCAGACCGTTGTATTCCTTCTGGCCGGTGTACTCGTCCAGACGGAAGTCCCAGTAGGTAGCAGCCTCTTCAATGGCCTTGACTTCGATCTGCTTGATGTAGGAAGTAAAGTCGGGGCCGACGACGATGTCTACAGTGCCGGCTTCGCCGGTGTACTCATAAACCACGTCAATGTCGCCGGGGTTGGTATCATCGCGGTGCTGGGTGCCATCGGGGAAGGTAACATCCCAGTTGTAGCCCACGCTGACGATGATCTGGCTGGGACCGGATACGGGAACGGTGATAACGGCATCCTTAATGGCCATGCCGTACTGGGCGCCGTGGCGCTTGAAAGAATTGTTGCTGACGATCTTCAGACCGTTCCATTCGCCCTGGCCTGCGAACTCTTCACTGCGGAAGTCCCACAGGGTGACAGGAGGCAGAATTTCCTTGACTTCGATCTGCTTGATGTAGGAAGTGAAGTCGGGGCCGACGACGATGTCTACGGTGCCGGCTTCGCCGGTGTACTCATAAACCACGTCAATGTCGCCGGGGTTGGTATCATCGCGGTGCTGGGTGCCATCG
>JAZRBW010000110.1:0-7731 GCA_045635305.1 Faecousia sp.
TAATTGTGAATAAATGAGTAGGGGCCGATGCCCACACCGGCCCCCGAAGGGATTTGTGATGTGGAGGGGCCGATGTGGGCATCCGCCCCTACAAAGGGGAATGATTAGAATCTGCCGTAGGGATCGGGCAGCTTGTTAAGCTGTGCCAATTCAGCACCGTTAAGCGCTACAGTGATGGAAGCGATTTTCTGCTCCTCTATGGGGCGGTCATTGCGGCCTGTCTTGACCTTAGCAATGGCATCCACCACATCCATGCCGGAAGTTACCTTGCCGAAAGCGGCGTATTGGCCGTCCAGATGCTTGGCATCCTGGTGCATAATGAAGAACTGGGAGCCTGCGGAATTGGGGGAAGAGGAACGGGCCATACTCAGAATGCCGCGCTTGTGCTTGATGTCGTTCTTTGCAACGCCGTTGAACAGGAATTCGCCCTTGATGCAGTAGCCGGGACCGCCCATACCGGTGCCCTCGGGACAGCCGCCCTGGATCATGAAGCCGGGGATGACGCGGTGGAAGATCAGACCGTCATAATAATTGTGCTCGCACAGGTCAACAAAGTTGGCAACGCTCTGAGGTGCCTTTTCGGGATACAGCTCGCCTTCAATGACGCCGCCGTTTGCCATGGTGATCTTAAAAGTAGGATTTGCCATAATTAGTATCTCTCCTTCATGGCTCGCTCGATCTGGCGCTTTGCGTCACGCTCAGCCTCGGCTTGCCGTTTGTCATGTAGTTTTTTGCCTTTGCAAAGGCCAACCTTGATCTTAACGCGACTCCCCTTAAAGTAGACAGACAGGGGAATCAGGGCAAAGCCATCCTGTTTGACCTTACCGTAGAGCCGCATAATTTCCCGCTTGTGCATCAGTAAGCGACGGGGGCGGCGGGAGTCTACATTGAAGCGGTTGCCATGATCGTAGGGGGAAATATGCATTTGGTTGACCAGCAGCTGACCGTCCTTGATGCCGCACCAGCTGTCCTTCAGGTTCAGGGTGCCGGCACGGATGGACTTGACCTCGGTGCCCACAAGTTCGATGCCGGCTTCATATTCTTCTTCAATGAAATATTCGTGCCGGGCTTCCCGGTTGGTGGCGATCACCTTAATGCTGTCTTTTTCCAAATGCCTCACCTCACTTCAAATGGTATTATACCACGGCTGTCAAGTCAGTCAAACAGGAACTTTTCAAAGGATTCTGTCGAATCAAAGCGGAAATCGCATAAGGATTCCATCTCCTCACAAATCGCAGGGAATTCCTGGCGCCCCCAGCCTGCGAAGGCGATCTCAACGCATGCGTCCCGGGCCATCTGTACGGCGGCCTTCATGTCATCCACAACCAGAAGCTGGGTAGGGGAGAGGTTGTATTTTGTCATAATCTGCCCCAATGCCCAGGGACTTGGTTTGCGGTGCTGCGGTTCTAAGTCCCAGCCGAAAATTTCGTCCGGTTCAATACCAAAGTGGATACGGTAATCCCTGGCTATATTCTCTTGCGCGGATTGTGATACCACGCAGAGAATACCGCCTGCTTCCTTGAATCGGCGGATGATCTGACAGATGCCGGGGTAGGCATCCGGTACATGGCTGCGGATGTAGTCTTTCCAGCCGTTATATTCGATCAGCAATTCCTCATCGGTAAAATGGAACCTCTGCCTGCACATTTCAATATATCCCGGTTGGAAGCAACCGGAGATATATTCATGCTGTGAAATGGTCATGCCGGGGCGGTATTCCTTTAGAAATTCAATAAAGAAGGGATAATTGACGGTTGCTTCGCTCTGAACCACAGTGTCATCGTGATCCAGTACAAGGCATGGATATTTAAGCATAGTCTCTCCTCTCAGGCATATTCCAGTGTGATTGTTTCGTTTGAAAGGTCGAAGGCGATTCGGTAGCAGCCTTTCTCTAAGACAATATTGGTATGGCCGTCTGTTGTAAAAGGAACAGCACAATCCTCTGTAACGCACTCGCTTCCAAACCATCGGCCGGTTTGATCATGATAGACCTTCAAACGGATTTGCTTATGAACAGTAATCTGAATGGTTACCAAACCGTTCGCCTCTGTCATGGCATAGTCACTGTCGTTTTGCCAGTTGGTCACATCGCTGCGAAGGTACCAAGCTGCAGGGATGTTTTGCTTGTAGTCTGCATATTTGTCTGCTTCAGCAAGGTAACGGATAAGTGTCGCGTTTTTTGCCGTAAGATATTCTCCAATCGAGATATTGCTGTTAGAGGAAAAAGGGGATGTACGTTCCAGATCAAACTGTAGATAAAGACCTTCGGTGTTGTGGAATACTTTCCCCGGCTGCGAAAGACTGCCATAGTTGGCCTGGGCGGTTTTGTAGAGCTTTTCAAAGTTCTTGTAACAAAACCACTGGCTGTTTGTAATGTCTTTTAGGATGCTGGCATATTCCCGAACATAGTAGCCGCCTGCTGCCACAGAGTACAGGAACAAAGGACTTTTCTGGTCGCTGTTGGTGGCTGCTTGCTTCAAACTGAAGGGGTTGTCGCTTGTTACACCATCTCCTGTTGGATTCCAATGGGCGGTGATACCCAGGCAGCGGTCATAGTCGTAGGGGATGATGATGGCTTTGCCATTGTCAGAGCGGAAATAGATGTAGGCATTATTGTAGTTGTTTCGCAGATCATCCGGATTACCCAGAAGATAGGAAACGGCACAGTAGGGGAGAAATGACTCCATTTCCACCAGGTCCGCAAAGGATTCTTTCGTTATGGTGTTGCTGTTAAGCGTCTGTATCAGATTTGTCAGTGACTGATGCGTGGAGGTCTTTTTGTTTGTTTTCAGATCAAAAGCGTAAAAGACACCTTTATCTTCATCTTCGATTCCGATGGATGCGGTAGTGGTGAAAGAACCATTGTGACTGCCGGCCCAGCCGATTTTGTAAAGATCCCCACCTAAAGCTTCATCCGGTAGATTCTTTTCCAGGAATACTGCATCTACAGGCTCATTGATGGTAAATACGCCCATGTGAGTGCCTGCCCAGTTGAAGCTGGTTAGGTTTGTGCGCGGAGCCAGAACGCCGTACTGTCGATAGGTTTCATAGGCAAAGTATTCTTTCAAATATGTGCCGTCATCGCATCGATTCCAACGCAGATCCAGCTTTTCCAAGGTTGCAAAAGTGCGGTTTTTCCGTTCTGCTCGGTCTTCTTCCGTCCAATTTTTTGCGCTGTTGCCGTAATAATCCTTGTCATCAAAGGTTTCCTGGAAACTCAGTTTTAGATGAATAATGTTATAGATCCCGTCTTCTTTGCTATAAAAATCCGTTCGCGAGGTGTTACCCTTCATGCGTACACCGACTTCATTGATGGTGTAGGTGTAGGTGACATTTTCCGGCGTTGTGATGGTAACAGTCAAATTTCCCATGCGGTAAATGGGCGATTTTGATCCATTGAGATCATAGGCTTCGTAATCCGCCTGCATTTTTGCAAGCTCCGCATCGGACATTTCAAGACGCAACTCGATTTTGTTCTCTATATCAAACAGCGCTTCGTAAAGCTGCTGGTCTGTCAATTCTTGTTTTGATGGGCCTTCTGCCCTGCAGCTAAGCAGGGAGAATAGCAGAATCATACAAAGCAATAAGACTGCTGCGTGTTTCATTTTGTACCCCCCGACCATAGTTTGCATTATTATAGCAAATCCGCGACAGGGAAGCAACCGTGAATTTCCTCTTGAAATATACGAACGAATGTGCTATAATAAACAAAATGAAAAGGAGGTGTCCCCATGGAACAGAAAATATGCCCGGTGGATGTGATCTCTGTTTGCTCTGCGTCCGGGGACATCCGACCTTTGCGGCTGCGCCTAGAGGATGAACAACATCAACTGCTGCGTATTGATATTGATGAAGTGGTGAGCATGAAACCGGTGCAGTTTGTAGGCATTGAGGCTCAGATATTTTTGTGCCGCGCAACAGTAGCTGGCAAAAAATGGCTCTTTGAGCTGAAATATACTATCCGCACCCACACCTGGTGCTTTCTAAGGAGGGTTTACTGATGGCTGGGCGTGTCATTTTTCATGTGGACGCCAATTCGGCATTTTTAAGCTGGTCTGCTGCGTACCGCGTTAAGGTTTTAGGCGAAACGGAGGATTTGCGGAATATCCCATCCGTTGTCGGGGGAGATCGGGAAAAACGCCAGGGAATCGTGCTGGCAAAATCCGGCCCTGCCAAGAAATTTGGCATCCAGACAGGGGAGCCTCTCTTTCAAGCACTTCAAAAGTGTCCTGGGCTGAAGGTGATACCTCCTGATTATGGGCTCTATGTGGAAGCGAGCCGACACTTTGTAGCCATGCTGAGGGAGTTCAGTCCCGCCGTGGAGCAGTATTCTATCGATGAAGCCTGGGTGGATATGACCGGCACGGAGCGTCTGTGGGGCAGTCCCCGTCTGGCCGCGGAGAAAATGCGCCAGCGGATATGGGAGGAACTGGGCTTTACCGTCAATATCGGCATATCCTCCAATAAATTGCTGGCAAAAATGGCAGGAGATTTTGAAAAACCCAACAAGGTGCACACCTTGTTCCCGGAAGAAGTCGAAAGTAAGTTTTGGCCACTGCCCGTACGGGATTTGTTTCTGGTGGGTGCCCGGACAGAACAGAAGCTGAATCGACTGGGTATCTATACTATCGGAGAACTTGCCCGCGCGGATGGGGCTTTTTTGCGGCGTAAACTGGGAAAGCATGGGGAAACCATCTGGCACTTTGCCAACGGTCGCAACGCCGACGCGGTAACACCGGAGCCGGCAGAGAATAAAGGCTATGGCAATTCCGTTACAACCGTTCAGGATGTGGTGACACATGAACAGGCCTATCAAGTGATTCTGAGCCTTTGCGAAACAGTGGCCAGCCGTATGCGCCGGGATGATAAGTGCGGCCGATGTGTAGCAGTTCATCTGCGAACCAACGAATTTCAGCATTTTTCTCATCAGAAGACCCTTCATAACGCCACGAATATTACCGGCCAGATTTTTGAGGCGGCCTGCCGGGTATTTGACGAAGCCTGGGATGGGGTGACACCGCTGCGGCAGCTTGGGGTGCAGATGACCCGTCTATCCCAAGAGCCCTACCATCAGTTTGATTTATTTTCGGGACTGACACCTGTACAGTACGAGCGGAAGCTGAAACTGGATGAGACGGTGGATGCCCTGCGGGATAAATTCGGCGAGGAGATCATCCGCAGAGCCAAATTTGCCACAGATCCTCAGGGCCACATGGCTGGCGGTCTGGATAAAGCCAGACGTACCGGCATTACAAAACCCGTGCCGGATGAATTTTAGGGGTAGAAATGTAGGCTAAGATGGTGTATACTAAAATATATTGTTGTTTACCATAGGACTGTCATTGCGAGGAGCCGCCCAAAGGCGGCGACGTGGCAATCCCCAAAGGTTTTAGACACAGGATTTCGGAGTACTTTCCCCGTATTCTAGGGGATTCCCACGCCAGTGTGCGCACTGGCTCGGAATGACCTAAAACCGGTAAACAACAATTTACCTTACCAAATATGGAGGGAAAGCTATGTCTATCGTGAAATTTTACCGTGGTGATCCCCAAAATGCGCCCAAGACCACCCAGGGTGCACATCTCGGCGCCAATGTGATTCTGACCTGTAAGGGCAAGTTGCTGCTGGAGAAGCGTCGGGATTCTGATACCTGGGGCTTGGTTGGCGGTGGTGTGAAAAACTATGAAGAGCCCATAGATGCCATTATCCGGGAAGTGAAAGAGGAACTTGGCATCCGCATTCCGAAGGACAAATTCCGAAAGCTGGCGGTCTACGGTGAGCCGGGGCGTATTGCTGCCTACTGCGACGGCAGTGTGTGGCGCATGGTGGTTGTGGTATTCGCGCTGGATCTGGATGAAGAACCGGAAATTGTTATGAGCGCAGAATCCAGAGATATGCGATTCTTCAGCAAGGAAGAACTGAAAGAGATTGATATTGTGATCACCCATTCGGATATCGTGGAAGACTGGTTTATCAATAAGGAGTAATGTATGGAACAAAAATGGGTCAGCGTGTGGGGTAACGCTGTAAGCGTGGCGGAGAATCGGCCGGAGCGGTATGCCAGGGACATTACCGTCCGATACCCAATCCATATCCCCTTTGCAGGGTCGGGAATTCGCCTGACCTTTGACAACTACTGCGGCACGGAGCCTGTTACACTTTCCAAAGTGACAGTATTCTATGGTGGCAAAATCTATCCGGTTCTGTTTGGCAATCATCGATCTGTTACCATCGAAGCAGGGGAGAATACAGTGTCGGATCCTCTCAGCATTGTGCTCAACGAGGGTGAAGTGGTACAGGTCAGCTTCTATCTGGCAGACTATACCCTGATGCGCAGTGTGGTCTATGCCTGTGGCCCGCTGTCTGAGGGTATCTATGCCAACGGCGATGAAACCGAAAACCCCAATTTGAATATTATGACCTCCCGCAAGACGCACCTGTTCTATTTTTTGAGTAATGTGGCGGTGCTGACCGATCATGAAAACCGCGCAATTGTTTGCTATGGTGATTCCATCACGGCCCAGGACTGGCCGGATGAACTGGCACTGCGATGCTTTACAGAGGGCTACCACAGCACTGCCGTGATCCGCAGAGCCACCTCCGGGTCAAGGATTCTGCGGGAGTATAACTGCCTTACCTACGAGTCCTACGGCTTGCAGGGAAGCAGAAGATTTCACCATGAAGTGCCTACCGACGGTGCGGATACAGTTATCATTCAGCAGGGCATCAACGACATTATTCACCCTGTTGGATCCGATGTGAATGTGTTTCGTCCTATGAGCGACTTGCCTACGGTACAGGAACTGATCGACGGATTGAAAGAATACATAGAGCTGGCCAGAAGCTACGGCTATAAGGTTTATGTCGGTACATTACTGCCGATGGGTGGATGGCGTACGGATGCACCCTTCCGACAGGAAATGCGCCATGCCTATAATGAATTCATCCGAACAACGGATCTGATCGATGGCTGCATTGATTTTGATAAGGCATTACGTGATCCTGAACGGACAGATTGGTTTCTGCCGGCCTACGATTCCGGTGACCATCTGCATCCCAGTTCTGCCGGATACAGGCGTATGGCCATGGAAATTCCTGCGACAATTTTGAAGTAATATTTCCGCAAAGGCCTCCCACTCGCTGGCCTTTGCGGTTTTATTTCCAATATTGGATGCAATTTTATTCAAAATTCGTAAATTATACTTGTATATTCAGAAAATTTATGCTATTATATTCATTGACGGTGCAGTATCCTAGTCGGAGTGGCCATCTTCAAGGTAGGGCCTAAAAATCCTATGAAGGGCACATCGATGAAGTCCCTGGTGTCTGCTTTTTACGCCCAGTTTAGGGTGGATGCTGGGGGTTAAGGATTCCGGGCGCGCGCCAATGGCATGGCGCATACGACCCGGTTTCCGTGGAGACCTGAACCTTGTGCGACGACGGCATAAGCCTCTTGCTGAGGTCCGCTCGCGTACGAATCAGGTATGAACCTGCAAAGCAGTGCGCAGAATCGCGTTGCTGCGTGCAGTGTAGCCTGCCTTGAGTGAACATGCCGGGGAAGGGAGAACAGGTTTGGAGCTTTATGGCCATATCGCGCCTCACCATCGCTCCCGGAAACCATGCTTGCAAAAGAGGCTAAGACTTTAGCACATTCTGTCGTGGAAATCACCTAGGCTGTCGTAATTGGGCAGGCAGGGGATTACAGTACGGACTAAGTGGCAATCGGGTACT
>JAZRBW010000111.1:0-1805 GCA_045635305.1 Faecousia sp.
CCACGTCGCTTCGCTCCTCGCAATGACACTTTGGTCAGTAGGTTTTCGCACATTAACGCAACGATAAACGAAAATTTGATTTTCCGCAAGCAAAAAGGGCGTGCCGCGGCACGCCCTTTTTTGTTATACTTCCATCCGGTCCATAATACCGGTTTTCTGGGGGTTATGCCCCGGCAGCTGGAACAGGTCATGGCCGGGAAACTCGTTGCCCTCCACCATGACAGGGCCATGGTCGCTGAAGGCAATATCCCAGCCCACATACCGCAGTCCCGGCACCTTGTGGGCCGCCCGTACCACCATATCCATGGCCTCCTGCCAATCCGGGAACTGGAAACCCACAATGGAGGTGCCGGTCATGGGGTGAACCATAAACTTGTTCTTGGGTCGGTCGATACCGCCGTCGGTAACGATGCCGGTTTTGTGATCCACCGGCGCCACCATGCCGCCGCTGCTGAAATTGTCAACATGGTTGCCATGGTTGCCAATGCGGAAGCAGGTGCCCACAAAATGCACCTGGCCATCTTTGTAAATCGTGACCGCACGCACCGTGTTCACCGATTCCGGATACACAGAGCTGACCACCGGGTGCTGCACGATCAGTTCTTCCAGCAAGCAATCGCCCATCTCTTCCCAGAGGGCATCGCAGGTCTGCTCCGCACTGCCGTAGTCGGCAACGGAGAGCTTGCGCACGCCCTTGCCGCCGTCACCGGCAATGGACTTGCACATAAATACGGGGTGCTTTGCAAGGAACGCCAAAGCCTTTTCCCGGTCAGCGAGCATGACCCAGTCCCGATTGACAAATTCGTCAAACAGCTCATTGAATTCATTTTTGTTGTGGAAAATGTGCATCAAGCTGGGGTCGTTGTACTTTCTGACAAAGTTGTTGTTGCGGCCGCGGGTCAGGAAGGTATCCCGCTGTGCCGGGGTCAGATCGTACATATCGAACATATTGTAGTCCATGTAGCCCGCGCCGTAGTTGGTGGCGCAGCGCTGCATATCCCGCAGCAGCCACAGGCGGCCTTTGCCCGTCTTTTTGTGCAGATGGTTGATCATTTCGAACATGGCCTTGTAGTTCATGTCCAGCAAGCGCTTCATTATATAGCCGATGTGCTTCATAGAGCTCCCCTCGCTTCGTTGATTTTTCAGTATTATACCACCCTTTTCCCCATTTCGCAACCGGTAAACGCAAGGTTATCGGGGCAGTTTTTCCTCCAGCGCCCCATACATCAGCATAGCAAGCAGCGAAAGGGGCATCCACAGCAAGCTAAACTGCAAACAGATCTGCCCCATGAAATTGGCAGGCAGTCCCCGGTAGTCCCACACCGCAAAATCCCGGTTCACCGCCAGACCGGTGGCCAGCTCCCCTGCCGTCACCGCCAGCGCGCCCAGCACCGTCAGCCCAGGCCAGGACAGCGGCAAACGGCGAAGCCTCCCCAGCAGCAAAAGGCACCCGCCACCCAGTAAAAACATACTGCCATGGGTGCGCCCCCGATAGAGAAGCTCCAGGGCTGCGTACAGCCCACCGCCCAGGCAAAACAGAAATCCATACTTCCAAATTTTCAGAAAAATCACCTCAGAAAAATTATTCCCAGAAAATCGAAAATTCTTCTTGACAAATGGGACTTGGTTATGTATAATGACAAAGCTGTTTCGGCGGCACGTTCATATGGCGGCGTAACTCAGTTGGTAGAGTACCCGGTTCATACCCGGCCTGTCACCTGTTCGAGTCAGGTCGCCGCTACCAGGCCCGTTGGTCAAGCGGTTAAGACACCGCCCTTTCACGGCGGTAACATGGGTTCGATTCC